>JAZOUT010000151.1:0-2264 GCA_045658305.1 Candidatus Aphodosoma sp.
ATCCACATATAGTTTAATTATCTCACTCCAATCCTCAGAAGAGTCTTTGTCGCAACTAATGAATGTAGTAGTGATGCATAATGCTATCAACACCCAATAAAAATACTTTAGTTTCATATTCTTTTTTCTTTAAATTACAACGTAGAGGTATTTTTGCCTGCAAATTTACTGAAAATCAAAAATCACTCCATATACTTAGCCTAATTTCTCTGCAAAGGTACTGGTTTTCTCTCGAAAACAGGCTTTAAACACATTTAAACCTCTCTTCTTACATGATGTTGTATCATAAAACATCATCCGTTTCCCCCTTTTGTCGGATGCAAAGGTAGCCAAACCTCTTTTAGAATAAGAAAAGGTCAAGCTGAGTTTGGAGCAGTTTCTTCCTCCGTCGGAGAGTAAACTGCTCCAAAACCTTTTCCTATTCATCGGCTTGGCTTGAATCCGCATCCGGCAACGGAGATAAACGACTGACGAAATAGTAGAACAAAAGAACGGCATAAATGAAAGGTCTTTACTTGATAGCCTATCATTCAAACTGTTCTCAAATCTTTTCGTGGCTTATTATTTTCGACAGAGAGAAATTTGGCAAGCGGCAGATTTCACTCCCTCCAAAATAATAGTTTGACAAGAGTGTGCTTTTGCCGTTCTTGGAAATTGTCGTACCTTTGCAGCAGTTTTAATTGATACAAAGCTTTATGAATATACTTATTATCGGTGCAACCTCAGGCATAGGTCGTGGTCTATGGGATACATATGCAGAGAATGACAATAATGTGATAGTGTTAGGTCGACGAGTATCGCTTCTTGAAGAAATGAAAGAGATGCGTCCCACAAATACCACAATTTATCCTTGTGATATAACTAATCATCACGAGTTTGAGTCTGTGCTTAATGATGCTTGTAACAAAGCTAAAATGATAGATTTGGCAATAATCTGTGCAGGAACGGGAGATCTTAATCCAGACCTTTCAATAGATATTGAGTTGTCTACAATAAACACAAACATTGTTGGATGGACAACTGTTGTTGATAGCATATACAACTTATTCAAAAAGCAAGGCTTTGGTCACTTAGTTACTATCACATCTATAGGTGGATTGGTTGGTGAGCCAAATGCTCCTGCATATTCAGCAACAAAGGCGTATCAAATAAATTATTCGCAAGCACTTCGCAAAAAATCCAAGAAGGATGGTATCTCCGTAACCGAAATAAGACCAGGCTTAGTTAATACTGCGATGGCAAAAGGTGAGGGATTATTCTGGGTAATGCCTGTGTCTAAGGTTGTAGAACAGATAAAGAAGGCGATAACTAAGAAAAAATCGCTTGTTGTAGTTACAAAGCGATGGAGCATTATAGCGTTTATAATGAAATACTTTATGAGTTAAGTTGTCAGTATTCCTGTTATTTACAACAATAAAAACTAATAAATTAAATATGCGGGAGATTATACGAGAAATGGAAACTCCATAACTTTATAAACGGCTCAACAAATGAGCTACAATAAACGTGGAATGGTGGAAATATCAAACTGCATATAGCACAGAAAAGAGAAGAAACACCCTTTATTGATACACTTATAGCGTTAAGAAACAATAAAAATGTTAAATCTTCACCTTTTAGAATGCACCCTTAAAGGTTATGACCATATTTCTGACTTATTGCTCGCAAAATATTGAGTAATAACTGGTTGTAAATACTATGGTTGTGGTAATTTACAAAGGATTGAAATACCAAATAAGGTTACATCTATTGGAGATGATGCTTTTGCGTACTGTGAAAGTCTTGAACCCATAATTATACCACATACAGTCAGAACAATAGGAGAAGGAGCATTTACGAGTTGCACACAGTTGAAATCGATATCTATACCTAACGACATAAAAGAAATCTCATACCAATGTTTTTGTTCCTGCAAGAACTTGGAAAATATAAAATTACCAGAAACGATTACTAGTATCGGCTATATGGCATTTTCTGGATGTTCCAAATTAGAGACTATCAACATACCGTCCGCTGTAATAAGTATTCAGGCTTGTGCATTTTCCGATTGTCATTCGTTAAGTAATGTTACATCGTACGCAACAATTCCACCTGCATTGGGTTGGGGGGTATTTTCATTTACTGGAGAATTTGGTGATAAAAAACATAATAACCTAAGTGTCCTTCAATCAAGTATAAAACAGTATAGAGAATCAGATTGGAATCAATATTTTAATAATATTACTGTTGAAACGAATGTTGAGTAAAAACTATTATTTTAAATA
>JAZOUT010000152.1:0-5904 GCA_045658305.1 Candidatus Aphodosoma sp.
ACGGAAATAATATATGCAATACTACCAAAATAGCAGTATTACAAACTATTATACGCTCATTTACGCTGCGTAACCAAAAATATCTCCAAAATATCACTCGATATGATGAATTCTTGTATACGCAAATATAAAGAACCTGCCTAACTTTTTTAATTGTTAGACAGGCTCTTTTTACAAAAATCGAATAAAAAAGTACAATCCGTAAACCTTCCCCTTATAAGCCACCTACTCTAAATTAAAAACGATGAATTATGGAATATGTAGCGATTGAAAAGAACGAGTACGAGCAGTTGCTCGGCTCCATCAAGAAGGCGGCAACGGAGATTCGTGCCATTGCAGAGGAGTGCAGCATCAATTCGGAGTGGGTGGAAAATAGCGAATTGGCGGAGATACTTAGGGTGTCCAAGCGTCAGTTGCAGGGATATCGTGAACGAGGCATTCTGGGCTTCTCGACAATTGGGCGCAAGATTTACTATTGCCGTGCCGAGGTGGAGAAACTTATTAAAATCAACACAATAAAAGGTAAATAGTATGAACTGGGTATTTAACGAAAATTTAAGGGAGGAGCTTGTCGACCTTGCGAAGGTTGATGCCGGCATTGAGCAGATTCGAGGACTCTGCCGTCCTATACTTAATGGAGAACACTACCTATCGGGCGAGGAGGTGTGCAAGGCTTTGCGAATTACTAAACGCACATTGCAGCAATATCGAGATGACGGGCTTATGTCGTTTGTTGTACTGCCGGGTAAGATGCTCTACAAAGAGTCGGATATTTTGGCTCTGCTGCAACAAAATTATATTCCCGCTTTCGTGCACGAAAATAGAGGAAATTTACTACCTTTGTGAGTGTAGAAATCAGCATATAAAGAGTAGTGAAAAATGGTGAATTATGGCCGTGTGCAATTCGTGAGCATTGGATTAGGCTGATCGCCAATTACGCTAATACACAATGGGTTACACGCTTAACAATGTTTTCCGGTGGCACCACTTGAAAATCAAGCAGTTACGATAAAAAGTAGCTGCTTTTTTGTTGTTTTTTGGTTGCTTTTAGGCGGTCTGTGTAAACCAGTGTGTAAACCAGAAAAACAGAGTTGGGGACAAAGGTCGCTCGCTCCCAACTCTGCATAATAAGTTCAGTCAGTGTTTCCTTTACACTTATAATATACCCTATCGGGTGTAATGCACAAATACTCAGCCCATATTACACCCTATCGGGTATAAAATTAAAAGCCTGCTACTATAGCAACTTTGCAATACTCGCTCAATATAGGATGAGCCGATATGAGGATGATTTATAGCAAGATATTACTGTTTGTGGCAGACGATAACATATTACGCACTGCTTCAAAACGAGAACTAGCACGGGTTCTCGTTTTTTGTTTTGCCTTAATGCGTTGTTTTTCCTTAAAATTTATGATTATAGCAAAATTTTTCATATCTTTATGACAAATTATTGCGAATAAAAAAGCATGAAAATTTCGATTAAACAATACTGGTGGGTTGCAATAGTGATTTTACTATTGCCAATTGCTCTTAATTTTATATTACTAACGCCCTCGTTTACGGCTATTGTCGGAGATGAAATAGCGTGGTTGTCATTTTGGGGAGGTTATTTGGGCGCTATTATTAGTACTGCCGCTGCATTTATTATTCTATATATACAGCGAAAAGATAACGAATCTGAGAACGAAAAGAATAGAGTTGACAATGAGGTGCAGAATAAACAAAATAGAGGGGAGAACGAAAAGTTAAATAGAGCGAATCGACAACTGCAACTTAATATCATGAAATATCATCAGCAGTATCATTGGCTTGATGAATTCCGAAATACGAGTTTAGCGTATTGTAGTGCTTTTAATCACAATGACCTTGTAATGATTTCCAATATTATGTGGCTGGATCCCAAAGGCGCTTTTGAAAGAATCAAACTGCTATTTGATCGTGTGACTGCAGCAAATACCACATTTTCATTTGTCAGAAAACAAGATAGCATTGCTGATAAATTAGCAACAAGTATAGGCAATATAGATACGAAATATCGTGAAGTACTAAGTGATGTGCAATATTTTGTGCTATATTACGTGGCCGAAACAGAACCCAACAATAGGCAACCTCAGCGATTTCATCTATTTTTGCAGCGACAAGATAATGGAGACGGTAATGTAAATAGGTTAATGAATTTATTGCAACAACCAATAGTTTCTATAAACAATTGGGACTATTTTAGAAAATTAGTATGGACTTCTATTGCAACTGTAGCCAACTTTGAGGCAGACGCGCGTGATAAATTATACGAATACATCAAACAAGAACAAGAGGATATCAATAAGCTTCTAACAGAAAATATAGAGTCATAGAAATTCGAACATGCAATATAACTATGGGCAAAACAGTAACCACATACTTAATTGATGGAGATCCGAAAGGAACTCAATATGCATTCATCAGTAATAAGATTTGCCAGATGTTTGTTGTGCCACGCTCAAATCTTGCATATCTCAATACGCAGGAGAAGTTGCAGAAGCCAGCATTTTATATTTTGTTGGGCGAAGATGAAGCAACGAAGCCGCAAGCATATATCGGAGAAACTGAGAATTTTCGCGAGCGAGTGAAGGATCACGATAGCAAGAAGGCATTCTGGCAAAAGGCACTCATATTTGTATCTAAAGATGCTGATATGACCAAAGCCGATGTGCAATACTTGGAACATAAGGCAATTGCTGAGGCTAAGAAAGCTAATGCTTTTGTATTGAGTGATAATAAGCAGACCCCAAAGGCTCCAAACCTACCCGAATATCAACAGGACTCTATGGATGAGTTCTTTGAAGATGTAAAATTCTTAGCATCGTTCATTGGTTGCAATATCTTTGATATTTCACAGCCTAAAACCGAGCATATTTTCTATGCGAAAGGCCGAGACTATAACGTGAAAGGATTTTATAGTTCTAGTGGTTTCACGGTATTGAAAGGAAGCGTAGTTGCAAAATCAATGACTCCATCCTTTAACTGGAAAGAGAAGCGTACTCTTATGCTTCAGGAATATACGATGTTAGAGGATGGTAACTTGGTAATGACCTCAGATAAAACATTTCCTAGTCCAAGCACTGCAGCGGACTTTTGTTTGGGAAGATCAGCCAATGGTTGGACTATATGGAAAGATAAGGATGGCAATACCTTGGATTCGGTTTATAGGAAACAATTAGAGTAGTAGCATGACCAAAATATCCATTCGATTTTATAATGACCGTGAGGATTAAACAAAACAACTCGTGAGTACGCTCACGAGTTGTTTTGTTTTTTGAAGTGGTTAGTGTCACTAACCAACTGAAATTACCCCTAAAAACTGCCAAAAATCGCCCCTCGATTTCGATGCAAAATTGTGAAAAAATCGAGTGATACAATTATGGAAATGGCCTTTTTCGAGCAGTTGCCAAATCGTAAGTGTTTGAAACATCGTATATTAAATCTGTGGTTCAAGAATTCTGGTGGCACCACTTGAAAATCAAGCAGTTACGATAAAAAGTAGCTGCTTTTTTTGTTGTTTTTTTGGTTGGTTTACACAGGCTGAGTTAAACCAGAATAATAGAGTGCGTCAAAACGGATGTAAATAGCGATTACGGGTGTTAACATTATTTTACATAAATTGGTGCGTATATTATAAAAAAGTTTGTAACTTTGTAAGTAGATAAACCTTATTAGCTATGAAGAGATTTATTTTTGTGCTTGTGGCAATAGTCGTGTCGTGTTGTACGATGACATCTTGTGATAAGGATGGCGATGCGTGGAAGCAGTTTGAGGTCTATGTTACCTGTGAGGAGGAGGGTATTATGACACCAACACGCTACTACAATCAAATTCCATTATGGACAGTAGGGTATTCGTCGAATAACTACTGTAATTTGATTCCAAATGATGATGGTACATTCAAGTTTATTGCAGTCTATAAGTTGAGCAGCGATACTACTAGATACTTCTATACAACATTTGTGATAAACAGTGCCACATACGAGCTAAACAAAAAGTATTATGTCGACAAACTATTAGAGGGCTCAGATATGCCAGAGGCTAAAATAAAATTTAGTTGGGATGATTATGTCGCCACTTCGGGCTGGATAATGTTCTCTGATATCAGACAGAAGAGCGCCGAAGGCTCAAAATATTACGATTTGCAATTTGAGTGTGAGGTTAAAGACCCAGAGACAGGCGTGGTTAGGCTCTCGGCATACGGTACATTGGATGGACTACAACCTTGAAAATTAAGGAACTTAAAGATTATTAAATAAAACCATCAATTATGAAGCGACTAATAATTTGCCTTGTGGCATTAGCATTTACCGCGTGTGAATTTGAGTTTAGTATCAATAAGCAAAGAATCGAGATATACGATCTTTCGATTGAGTGTATAAAAGAGGAAGTTATAACAATCCCTGGTAGTGCCCCAGCGACAATGAATTGGCATACATTCAGTTGTCAGGGCGTTGTAGGTGGCTATGAAGGCGATTTCTATATTCAAATACTATATAACACCGATCAGGTGGCATATACAAGTCCACATATGACAATGTCAGGAAATAGGTTGCCATTTGTATTTACATTCGACCCTAAAAAACATCAACTTGATAAGCCTAATCTTTGCCTAACGGTTAAGTTTATTGGTGATGGTAACAAAATCCTTGCTTCAACAACTGTATTTGTGACTAAGCACCCTGTGCCACAAACTGAAGAGTACACCAATGTGCCATATATGGAGTATTCACTTTGGGGAACTCAGTGTGAGTGGCAGCTACCAAATGAGAATAACAACATCATCATAGTAAATAGCGATGAGGAGCTTACTCGTTATATTCATTCCGAATCAGGCGAAAACTATCCCGCTGTAGACTTTGATAAGTACACGATGATTATAGCTCACGGAGGCGTTCCACAGGGTATATATCAAACCTTGATCGAAAACCTGCAACAGGTGTCCGACACAGAATATCGTCTAAATATAGATGTTGTACTGTCGATGACAGATGCGCCAGAGTTATGGACTAAGGCGATACTTGTAGATAAATGGGATAGACTTAGTACGGTTAATCTCTATGTGGAAACAATTGAACTTATAAACTAACAGAATTATGAAGAGGTTTCTACTTTTAACATTTGCCATTGTGGCATTTGTGTTTAGCGCAAGCGCACAGAGATATTCTGCACACTCATTATCATTAAGGACATCGTACGGACTTGAATATGGATATGAGTATAAATGGGATAGTGCAATCTCGTTGATTGGTCGCGTTGGTGCTGGTAGCGAAGTATATTCGCCATACAAAAATAATTATTTCATAGGCAAAGGATTTAATGTAACGATAGAGCCAAGATACTATCTTAACACACAAGACTTTTTCTCGGTAAAAGTCAATAACGCGCTTTTAATCCCAAATACCATTTTCAAGGCGTCGTTAGTTCCTATGTATGGTATTAAGCGAGAGTTCACAAAGCATTGGTTCTGCGAGTTTACCATTGGTGGAGGTGTCGGCTACTACTCGGGCGATTATGGTCGCTTCTTCTTTGAGCCACACTTGCAATTTAGAATTGGTTTCAAGTTATAAACGCAGATATTTTTTTAGTCAATGGCGACTGCTTATTTGAGCGGTCGCCATTGGTTTTTACATATTCTCAAAAAAAATCTAAATTTTATTTGCAGATTCAAAAAGTAGTAGTATATTTGCATTATACAAGTTGTTTAATACACAAAGAATACTACAAGTATGGGGAACGATGTAATGATAACTGAACTGCTAAATGCGTGGGAAGAGACCTACAAAAAGGGGCAACTAACCTTCTGGGTATTTCTATCTCTTAAAGAGAGCAATAAATGCGTAGAAGAGATAAAAGAGTTTGTTGAGAAGATGTCGGAGG
>JAZOUT010000153.1:0-19795 GCA_045658305.1 Candidatus Aphodosoma sp.
CACTATGAGTATCAGAACACTTCAACCTGAACGTCTCTGGAAAGAATTCTATGAGATTTGTCAAATCCCTCACCCTTCAAAAAAAGAGGAGAAAATGATTGCTTATTTGCAAGAATTTGGTAAACGTCATAACCTCGAAACTCGCACCGACGCTGCTGGTAACGTATTGATTTGCAAACCTGCAACTCCTGGTTACGAAAACCGCAAAAAAGTGATTCTTCAATCACACATGGACATGGTATGCGAAAAAAACAACGACACTCAACACAACTTTGACACTGACCCTATTCAACCTTATATCGATGGCGAATGGGTAAAAGCTAAAGGTACTACTCTCGGTGCCGACAATGGTATCGGTATGGCTACTGAATTAGCTATCCTCGCAAGCAACGACTTGAAACACCCTGCTCTCGAATGTTTGTTTACTGTCGACGAAGAAACTGGTTTGACCGGTGCATTTGCTATCGACCCACAATTGCTTAAAGGCGAAGTATTGCTTAACCTCGACTCTGAAGATGATGGCGAATTCTTTATCGGTTGCGCTGGCGGTATTGACACTACAGTGACATTCGACTACAAAGAAGAGGCTATGCCAGAAGGTTTATTCTATTTCACTATCACAGTGAATGGTCTTCAAGGTGGTCACTCAGGTGGCGACATCCACTCAAACCGCGGTAATGCTAACAAAATCCTCAACCGCTTCATGTGGCAAATTGCTAAAGCTACTGACCTCAAAGTGGCTTCTATCACAGGAGGTAACCTTCGCAATGCTATCGCTCGCGAAGCAAGCGCAGTGTGTGCTGTTCCTGCTGACTTCAAACACGAATTGACAGTGCGCGCAAATACTTTCGCTGCTGAAATCGAAGCTGAATTTGCTATCTCTGATGCAGGTGTGAAAGTGGCTATTGATAGTTGCGAACGTCCTGCTACAATGATTGATGCCGACACAACACGTCGTTTGATTTACTCAATCTACGCTTGTCCTCACGGCGTATTGCGCATGAGCGACGACATGCCAGGCTTGGTTGAAACTTCAACTAACCTCGCTGCAGTAAAAATGATTGAAAACAACCAAATCCTTATCACTACAAGCCAACGTAGCTCAACTGAATCAAGCAAAAAAGATGCTGCCTACATGGTAGAAAGCGTATTCGTATTGGCAGGAGCTAAAGCAACTCACGGCGATGGTTACCCAGGTTGGAAACCAAATCCAAAATCGCCAATCGCTAACGTAGTGGCAGAAACTTACGAAAAACTATTCGGTAAAAAAGCTAAAATCACTGCTATCCACGCAGGTTTGGAATGTGGTTTGTTCCTCGAAAAATATCCACACCTCGACATGGTGAGCGTTGGACCTACTATGCGTGGCGTACACTCTCCAGACGAACGTCTTCACATCGCTGACACTGAAAAATTCTGGAAACTCATCACTCACCTATTAGAAAATATCTAAAATACGCACTATTTAATAAAATTTAGCGGTATAGGTTATGCTTATACCGCTATTTTTTTGTAACTTTGCAGATTAATAGTAGAAAGTCGTAAGTTGTAAGTCGAAAGACTTTTATATCAATGAATAAATTCTTACTACTTTATACTTTTTACTTACTACTAAATAAAAACTATGATTCGTAAATTTGATTTTTTAGTCGTTGGTAGCGGTATAGCTGGTATGAGTTTCGCACTCAAAGTTGCCGACAAAGGCAAAGTGGCTATCCTCTGCAAGAGCACCCTCGACGAGGCTAATACGGCTCTCGCCCAAGGCGGAATTTCATCTGTAACTAATCCTGTATTAGACAATTACGAAAAGCATATACAAGACACACTGATTGCTGGCGATGGTATGTGCGACATCAAAGCTGTCGAAAAAGTGGTAATGAACGCTCCAAAACAAATTGAGCAACTGCTCGAATGGGGTGTCGATTTCGACAAAGCACCCGATGGCTCTTTCGACCTTCACCGCGAAGGTGGACACTCCGAGCATCGCATCCTTCACCACAAAGATTCGACTGGCGCAGAGATACAACGCTCGCTCATAGCACGCATCAAACAACATAAAAATATTGAGGTGTTTGAACATTATTTTGCCATTGACATCCTTACTCAACACCACCTCGGTCAAATCGTAACTCGCAAAACGCCCGACATTGAATGTTACGGCATATACGCACTCAACACTCGTAGCAATCGCATCACTACATTCTTAAGCAAAATCACTATGCTCTCAACTGGTGGCATCGGCAATGTCTATAACACGACAACCAACCCGCTCGTGGCAACTGGCGATGGTATTGCAATGATGCATCGTGCTCGTGGTGTGATACGCGATATGGAATTTGTGCAATTCCACCCTACTGCATTCTACCACCCTGGTGTACGCCCTTCATTCCTCATCACTGTGGCTATGCGTGGATATGGCGCCGTATTGCGCACTATCAAAGGCAAAGAATTTATGCACAAATACGACAAACGTGGCTCGCTTGCACCTCGCGACATCGTGGCTCGTGCTATTGACAACGAGATGAAAGTGTCAGGTTCGGAACATGTTTACCTTGATGTAACACACAAACCTGCAGAAGAGACTCGTGAACACTTCCCTATGATTTACGAAAAATGCCTCTCTTACGGCATTGATATCACAAAACAATATATTCCTGTAGCTCCTGCAGCACACTACCTTTGCGGGGGTATCGTAGTAAACGAGAATTCTGAAACAAGCATTCACCGCTTATACGCAACTGGCGAATGTTCGTGCACAGGACTTCACGGAGCAAACCGCTTAGCTTCAAATTCACTCATTGAGGCAATAGTTTATGCCGACGCAGCTGCTGAACATGCAATTCCTCGCCTCGACGAATTAAAAATTAACGAAGCTATTCCGCAATGGAACGACGAAGGCACTCGTTTGCCTGAAGAGATGATTCTTATAACTCAATCACTCAAAGAGGTACAACAAATTATGAGTTCGTATGTCGGCATCGTGCGCTCAAACCTCCGATTGAAACGCGCTATGTCACGCCTCGAAATACTGTTCCGCGAAACAGAGAGTCTCTTCGAACGCTCAGTTGTTAGTCGAGACATCTGCGAACTCCGCAACTGCATATCTGTGGCATACCTAATCATCAAACAAGCCACAGCTCGCAAAGAAAGTCGCGGATTGCATTATACAATTGACTACCCTCCTGAGAATTGAGAGTTGAGAATTAAGAATTGAGAATTGAGAATTGCAACAATACACTCTTGATAGGTATCCTTAGGAAATTAATAATAAAATAAACTATAAAATTAAATGAAAAACTTCAAACTTTACAACAACATCGTAGGATGGTTGGCTTTTGCAATTGCAACAGTGACCTACCTACTAACAATTGAGCCTACTGCATCTTTTTGGGACTGCGGTGAGTTCATCGCATCGGCATTCAAACTCGAAGTAGGTCACCCACCTGGAGCACCTTTCTTCATGATGACAGGTCGCCTATTCTCTATGCTTGCATCTGACCCAACTCAAGTAGCTGCTATGATCAACGCAATGTCAGCTATGTGTAGCGCATTCACTATTTTGTTCTTATTCTGGACAATAACTCACATTGCACGCAAAATCACCGTTAAAGACGGTGAAGAAATGACTCTCGGCAAAGGCATCGCTATTCTTGGCGCTGGTCTTGTTGGTTCATTGGCTTACACATTCTCAGATACTTTCTGGTTCTCTGCAGTTGAAGGTGAGGTTTATGCCTACTCTTCTCTCTTTACAGCAGTAGTATTCTGGTGTATTCTCAAATGGGAAGACGTTGCAGATGAACCTCATGCTGCTCGTTGGCTTATCCTTATTGCCTACCTCATGGGCTTGAGTATCGGTGTCCACTTGCTTAACCTCTTGACTATCCCTGCAATTGTACTCGTTTATTATTTCAAAAAATACGAAGTCAATACAAAAAATACATTCATCGCACTTGGCATTTCTGTCGTAATCCTCGCTGCCGTACTCTATGGTATGATTCCTGGATTCGTAAAAGTGGCTTCGTGGTTCGAACTCTTCTTTGTAAACACTTGCGGTTTAGGCTTCAATAGCGGTGTAATTATCTACCTTATTGTTACAGCCGCTATCCTCATTTGGGCTGTTTATGAAACTCAAACTGTCAAAAACGAAATTCGTGCTCGCATCTCATTCATCGTTGCTCTCACTATGCTCGGTATTCCATTCCTCGGTAGTGGAGTGATACTTGGCCTTTTGATTATTGCTGCAATGTCGGCTCTACTCTTCGTTAAAAAAGAGTGGAACTACAAATGGCTCAACACTATCGTGCTTTGTGCTATGGTGATGCTCATTGGCTACTCGTCATACACAATGATTGTAATCCGCTCAATGGCAAATACTCCAATGGACCAAAACTCTCCTGAAGATGTATTCACATTGCAATCATACCTCAACCGCGAACAATATGGCGACCGTCCTTTGTTCTACGGCGCAATGTATTCAGCTCCAGAAATTCTTGACATTCAAGGCAACATGTGTGTACCACGTGCTAAATATGGCAACACTATATGGCAACAAAAAGTGAAAGCTTCTGCCGACGAAAAAGATTCATACGAAAACCTCGGCAAACGCCAAACAGGCTACGAAATGGACTCTCGTTTCAAAATGTTATTCCCTCGTATGTATTCAAGTCAAGGACACCACGTATCAGCATATAAAACATGGGGCGACATTAAAGGTAAACGCATCACAGTTGACCGCTGTGGTCGTCAAGAGACACTTGTTATGCCAACAATGGGCGAAAACCTTCGCTTCTTCTTCTCTTACCAAGTCAATTTCATGTATTGGCGCTACTTTATGTGGAACTTTGCAGGCCGCCAAAACGACCTCCAAAGCCATGGCGAATTAGACAAAGGTAACTGGATTTCTGGTATATCTTTCCTCGATAATGCACGTCTCGGCAATCAAGACACATTGCCTGATTCACTAAAAAACAATAAAGGGCGCAACCGCTACTTCATGCTTCCTCTATTGCTCGGTTTGCTCGGTATCCTCTGGCAATTAGGCAACAAAAAACAAGGCAACCTACAATTCTGGCTCGTATTTGTCCTCTTCTTCATGACAGGTCTTGCTATTGTAATGTACCTCAACCAAACTCCATATCAACCACGCGAACGTGACTACGCATACGCAGCATCATTCTACGCTTTCTCTATATGGATTGGACTTGGCGTGATGTTCTTCTACTCTCTCATCAAGAAATTTATGCCAAAACCTTTGGCTGCAATTATAGTAACTATCTGCTGTCTTGGAGTTCCTGCCCTTATGGCTCAACAAAACTGGGATGACCACGACCGTTCAAACCGCCGTGTTGCACGTGACTTCGGTCTCAACTACCTCAATAGTTGCGCACCTAACTCAATCATCTTCTCGAATGGCGACAACGACACATTCCCTCTTTGGTACAACCAAGAAGTAGAAGAAAATCGCACTGACATGCGCGTTTGTAACCTTTCATACCTCAACACAGATTGGTATATCGACCAAATGAAACGCGAGGCATACACATCTGCTCCACTACCTATCACTTGGGAGAAAAAAGATTATGTATCAGGACACCTTGATGTATGTCGCGTATCTGACCATCCACAATTCGCAAATGGTATGGAACTTAGTCAAGCCCTCGACCTCGTGCGTAATCCAAAAACAATCGATGATAATGGCATCGGTACATTCTTTAGCTCAAATATGATACTCCCTGTTGATAAACAAAAAGTTATCGAAACAGGTACAGTCAAAGCCGAAGACGCTGACAAAATCGTCGACCAAATGTACATCAAACTCGGTCGTTCAGTTGGCAAAGCACAACTCATGGTGCTCGAAATGCTCAACTCTAATAATTGGGAACGCCCTATATATGTAGCTGCTACTGTAGGTAATGAATACTACCCTGCTCTTCAAGAATACATGCAATTAGAAGGTTTGGCTTATCGCATTGTACCTGTAAAAGGCCAAAGAGAACGCGTTAACACAGAGGCTATGTACGACAATATGATGAACAAATTCGTATGGGGCAACATTGCTGATTCTAATGTTTATCTCGACGAACAACACATCCGTATGGCTCGCACAATGCGCATGATGTTTGGTCAACTCGCATCGGCTCTTATCGAAGAGGACCAAAACGAAAAAGCACTCAATGTACTTGAAAAATGTATGGAGGTAATTCCTACAACATCAGTACCTGCTGATTACAGCACTGCTATGCTTGCCGAATACTACTACGAACTCGGTCAGTCAGAAAAAGCAGATGCATTGATTCGTCCTCTACTCGATGATTGCATTGCTAAAATTGAATGGGTAAAATCATTAAAACCTAAATATAGTAAAGCGGTATCGCAAGATATGTCTATCCGCCAAAATGTTGGTTTAATCCAAAATATGTGGATGACTGCTCGCAACTACAAATCCGAATTGGCAACAGAACTCGAAGAGAACCTCCAAAAATATTACCCATTAGTAAAAAACTAAGTTGTACCAACCCAACAAAATACTAAAACTACTATGCCCAGCAGAATATCGAATAAAATCTGCTGGGCATGCAGTATATTTGACATTCGATGATGGACCTTGTCCAGAAACAACACCAGAAATACTCAAAATTTTACAAAAACACAACGCCAAAGCAACCTTTTTCTGCGTAGGCGACAATATACTCAAACACCCCGAATTATTCGCACAAATCAAAACTGAAGGTCATCAAGTTGCCAACCACACAATGCACCATTCAAAAGGCTTTTATACTAATACAAACGATTATCTAAACGAAATCGACGAATGTGCAGCATTAATAGGCAACAACCTATTTCGCCCACCCCACGGACTAATCACTCCACGACAAAATAGCATGTTGCGCAATAAAAATTACAAAATAATTCAATGGGATGTAATCACATACGATTGGGACAACAAACACACTCCTAAAGACATTCTAAACATCATAAAACGCTACACCCGACCAGGCTCTATCATCGTACTACACGATTCACTCAAGGCTGCACCTCGCACACTCAAAATATTGGAGAACATAATAATCTGGCTAAAAACAGAAGGCTACGAACTAAAAACTCTTGATTAAAAATATGGTAAAAATCACAAACAACATAATAATAGGCAACAACAGACGATTTACACTATTGGCTGGACCATGCGCCATCGAATCCGAAGAGATGACCATGGAAGTGGCTTCTGAACTAAAAAACATTTGCACACGTCTCGAAATACCATTCATATTCAAATCTTCATTCGACAAAGCCAATCGCACATCTATAACATCACCTCGTGGCATAGGCATAGAAAAAGGTCTCCAAATCCTACAACGTGTAAAAACTGAACTAAATATCCCCATCGTAACCGACGTTCACGAATCATGGCAATGCCCTATCGTAGCCGAAGTTGCCGACATCTTACAAATACCAGCATTCCTTTGCCGTCAAACCGACCTACTCATTGCTGCAGCTGAAACAGGACGAGCAATAAACGTAAAAAAAGGACAATTCCTCGCCCCATGGGACATGCGCAATATAGTTGAGAAATTACGCTCTACAGGTAACGAACGCATCATGATATGCGAACGTGGCTCTTCATTTGGCTACAACAATCTCGTAGTCGATATGACAGGCTTGGTCGAAATGCGTCAATTTGGAGTTCCCGTAGTATTCGACGCCACCCATAGCGTACAAAAACCAGGCGGACAAGGAAGCATAACAGGAGGCAATCGCGAAATGGTACCATACCTTATGCGTGCAGCCCTCGCTGTTGGAGTCGATGCAATATTTGCCGAAGTACACCCCGACCCCGACAAAGCATTCTCCGATGCAGCCAACCAAATACGTCTATCCAACATAGAAAAAATACTCACTCAAGCCATCGAAATCGACAACATAATCAAATCTACAACCAAATAATCAATACACACTCTCATTGTGTATTCAAACCCAAGACTTCACCTTACCTTCAAGCAAGGTGCAAGCAAACTGCAAGCAAGAAAACCGACACACACTCTCATTGTGTATTTTTAATCTATTTCACTATGACTTGGAAAGAACGCAGCAAACAAATATTCGAACAAGAAATCGCCGAATTCCAAAAAATATCAAATCACCTTGGCGATGAAATCGACCATGCCGTTGATATGATATACACCTGCACAGGCAAAGTTGTCATTATGGGCATTGGAAAAACAGGAATCGTAGGTCATAAACTCGCAGCATCATTCGCATCAACAGGCACACCAGCCATATTCGTAAATGCCGCAGAAGCTATGCACGGCGACCTCGGTATGGTCGCCCCAAACGACATTGCCCTTCTCATCTCCCATAGTGGCACATCCTCCGAAATTGTCAACATCTGCACTCCCCTAAAAAATATAGGAGCTCGCATCATTGCAATTACAGGAAATCCTCATTCTGCATTAGCACAAGAAGCTGAAATAGTATTAAATGTACCTATTGAACGCGAAGTTTGCCCACTTAATCTTGCACCTACCACATCGACCACCGCCACAATGCTACTCGGTGATGCCCTCATGGTCTGCCTTATGGAACGCCGTCAATTCAAAGCAGAAAATTTTGCATTATATCATCCAGGGGGAGCACTCGGAAGACAATTACTATCACGAGTAAAACATAGAATGTCAACCACTATTCCTCGTGTAACAATCAATACTGCATTCAACGATGTTATTTATACCGTTAGTGATGGTCGCAAAGGCATGACTTTAGTGTATGATTACGAAAACAAATGTGTAGGCATAATTACGGATGGAGATATTCGCCGTGCAGTACAACATCATGAAAATATAAAATTACTTACAGCAACAGATATAATGACCCATTCATTTAAGCATATACACCAAGAAGCCATGATAACTCAAGCTCTCGAAATTATGGACACTAACAATATTACTTCTCTCGCAGTAACAGACACTCTAAGTTCCAACAATGTTATCGGCATACTACATATACACGATATAATAGATTTTAGATAAAAACAAAAAAAGGCTGATTGAAATATATCAATCAGCCTTTTTTGTTTTTTCAATATAATCACAAAAAACACAAAAAAAGAGTCCAACCAAATAGTTGAACTCTTTTGCGGTATGGACGGGACTCGAACCCGCGACCCCCTGCGTGACAGGCAGGTATTCTAACCAGCTGAACTACCACACCATTGTCGCTCTCTTGATTGATTAAGTATCTCTCTCAATTGCGATGCAAAGATACGACCTTTTTATGAATTCTCCAAATATTTCAATAACTTTTTTCAAAAAAAATTGCAACTTTTTTCAGTCAAACCAAAATAACACTAAATATCAACAGATTAAGAAATGAAAATATATTGCTAATTTTAATAATTAAATAACTTTTTACGGCAAAAATAAGCTAAAAAAGGTATGTTTTCCATAAAAATAGAGCTTAAAAGTGGATATGTCTCGGCGTATTTTTCGGGATTTTGTACTTTTTATGTGAAAAACGCAAAAAGAACACCTCAAAAAACAAGAAAAATCGAATAATTTTATTTAATAAAATTCATAATGTAGCACGTTTTGAATATCTCTTCTTTTTGAAGATGGTTAATATAAGGCTTATTATTATAATTACCTTCAAAATTACTATCATCGCAACGACCATACCAAGGCTCTATACACATAAAAGGAGCATATCCAGTCTTAGCTGGTGACCAAAGACCCACTACTGGTGCATCAAAAGAGAGCTCTACATATGGTTCTCCTTGTTTATCACACAAAGCTACACTATTCAACTGATTTTCAAAAACAAGAGCATCACCAGCAAATATATCTTTTGTAATTGAAATACCTGATTCATCCACAAAAAAATCGCTACGCTTTGTGGCTGCATATCCTCCACACTCAAGACGAGTAAGAGAAAGATGCCCAGAACGATTAAACTTCATATAACCTTGAATAGAAGCTTCATCATCAAAATCGCGATAATTAAAAGCTGGATGTGCGCCTATTTGAAAATAAATATCGCCATCTGTCTTGTTCTCTACTATCCAATGAACTTTCACTGAACGCTCTTCAAGTTGATAAACCACATATAAATCAAAATCGAAAGGGTAAATTTTACGTGTATCATCATTTGAAGAAAAAAGAAAAGCTATAGCACTAAATGATGAAAATCGATAATTAAACTTTCTATTAAGGTCAAACACATCTATAGGCTCAAATTCACAATCACGAGCAAAGCCATGCTGACTCAACTGATATTCAGCACCTTGATAACGCATACGACCTTCCCATACCTTTCCCACAATAGGAAACAACACTGGCGAACGACGTCCCCAATATGTTTTATCGCCATACCAAAGATATTCAAAACCAGTTGCTTTATCTCGAATAGATTGCAATTCGGCTCCAAATGTAGAAACCTCAATAGCAAGAAAATCATTTTCTAACACATATTTTCTCATATAAACAATAACTTGGTCATACTACGTTTTTTAACTCTCATGAATTTATATACCACTTTGCTGGTTTTATACAACTCAAGGAATCGCAAAGTTAAAACTTTTATTTTGAAAATACAAACATTATACAAAAAACAACCAGAATATCCATAGACATTCTGGTTATTTTACATTATCTACACAGCAAAACCTATTCGAGGGCGAATATCAAGCTGTTTTTTCTTATTTACAAACTCATCTCGCATAGATTCGTAGCGTTTCAAGTCTTTAGGCGAGACAGAAGGAGATGTGCGCTTGATTACATTCTCCAATACCTCTTGGTCGACCTCAACCATTGCGTCAGCCTCAACGGCTCGGTGGAATGCTTCGCGCGAGGCTTCGATAACGATGTATGCAATATCGCTTGAAGTGTAGCCTTCGGTGAGCGACGACAACTTCTCACAATCAACATTTTTGCTTGCCATCATACACTTTTCTAAAGCGATACGAAACATCTCACGACGGGCAACACTGTCAGGCTCTGGCACATAAATCACTTCATCGATTCGACCTTTGCGCAATACTGCGCCGTCAATCATATTGATATTGTTGGTCATAGCCAACACATAAACGCCTCGTGATGCACAATTGTTGAGTTGCACCAAAAACTCATTCACTTCTGTCAAAGAACTATGGCTAGTATCCCCATCGCGTGAAGGCACCAAAGTATCAAACTCGTCGAAACACAACAGTGCAGGAGCCTCTTTTTCAGCCTTTTTAAACAAATCGGCTATCTTGGTTTGAGTGCCATGAATATAAGTAGAACCCAAATCGGACGGTTTGACCATCACAAAATTTAAACTTGCCTCTTCTGCAATTTTCTCGGCAATGTAAGTCTTGCCACACCCTGGAGGACCATAAAGAAGGATACCATTGGATGGCTTAATATTGTACATTTTTGCCATTTCACTATTACGCACAATATCAATAAAATTGCGTTTCAATAGTCCCTTCAGGTTATCCATTCCTGCTACGTCAGAAAACCCTTTGCCTTTGCGCTTATTGATTTTGACTTTAGCAGACAGTGCACCATCATCGCGCTTGTTGAAATCGAAAGGGTCATCATCATTGCTATCAGTAGCATCATCGCTGTTGTCGGTAGTATAATCATCACCACTATAATAAATCGAACCATCAGTTGTCTCTGTCACAGGGTTATCTTCAAGCTGCTCTTTGATGAATTTATCCAACAACATATCAAAATCACTACTCTCACTGTCAGCGGATTTCTTTTCAAAGACCTTATCCTTATTTGCGACCTCCATAGCAAATAGTTTGTCGCACATAAGATCAAATTGCTTTAATTCTTCAGATATAGACTGAAAACTATGACGCATTTCGGTAAGCGAGTCAAATCGGTCATTAGGCTTCAGTTCAAGCGCCTTGCGTGCAATTTCGTAGTATTCTTCTTCGGGGAATGGAACCCTATCCAAAACGCTACATCTGAACTTTTTAATTACATTACGTCGCTGAGCCTCCGTCATGCTCTGCAACTCTTCGAGATTGTAGTCCCATATCGCATCTCCACCAAAAATATAGCAAAGTATCATGCCAAGAGAATAGATATCGGAATACTTAGAAAAACCACCGACAAAAGTTTCAGGTGCCCTGAAACGATGATCGAGCAACTCTACATCGCAAACCTTTTTTCGCTTAACCGGCTCCCAAACATCGGCATATCCGATTAAATAAGGTTTATATTTACCACCGCCAAGATGCTTAACTATGATATTCTCAGGCGATATGGCATTATGACCGCCACCAAAAGTAATAATAGAAATATTGTTCACCATCTCACATAAATCAACCATAAATTCGGGACCAAACTTAGGAAGCTTTTTACGTTTCATCAACTTATCTAAGCGGACTCCCTTAACATACTTGTAAGTCACATAGAGATAAAATCGGTCTTTAATCAGGCTCTCCTTTGTTTCAAACCAACGCCAATCGTCGCCGACATCCTCTCCATCGAAAAAATCTTTACTCCCAACTTCGTGTGGATAAAGATTATCACCTAATTTCCCCGCTTCGCGAGTGAGCACATAGTCGTAAACGACCATCACATACTTAACCTTTTCGCCATTTTCCCATCTAAACGTTAAAAAAACTTGTCGCCATGGACGTTTTCCGCTATCAAGACGGGATTGAACAATGTAGTTATCAACCACACTTCCGATTCTCATAAAATTCATAATTTCTCCTTTTTCTTTAAGTTACACATTTCATAATTAAAACAATTAATTTGTTAATAACCAGCGACTAACACACGTGTAATTTGCCTAAAATTCATCCTACAAGGCAATTAAAATGGTCGCAAAAAGAGGGCACAAAAGCAAACCTTGTCAAATCCGAAGACGACAAAGCGACCGAACATCTTACGCTCAGATGCCCTAATTGTTTATAAAAAAAATGTAAGCTAAAAACGTGTAAAAGTTTTTCATAAACCTTGATTTAGCAAATGGGATAATCACAAAGCAAACATGTTCGCAAAAAAACAAATGTGCGCTTTCTGCAAAAAAGATAAAAAAGTTCGTGACTTGCTAAAAAGGATTAAGGTTTACATAGTTTCAAAACAATCTAAAAACTTTACACTTAAAAGAATTACATCGCCGAACGAATTATTAGGTTCGACGATGCAAAGGTATAACATTTTTTTGAAACTACAAAATATTTCTATAAAATTTTAATAAATCTTTCCTGCAGTTTGCTTTATAGTATATTTATAGTATGTTTATAGTATATTTATCATATATTTATAGTATATTTATCATATGTTATGGGTAGGGATAGAATTGGGTGTTTTTGTTGTTTTATAATATAAAAAAAAGAGACGCAAGTGTTTGCGTCTCTTTATATATTTAGGTGTTGGGATATTTAGCCTTTGATTGCTGCGATACCAGGGAGAGTGCGGCCTTCGATTGCTTCGAGGAGGGCACCACCACCTGTTGACACGTAGCTTACTTTGTCAGCTAAACCGAATTTGTTAACACAAGCAACTGAGTCGCCACCACCTACGAGTGAGTATGCGCCGTTGGCTGTTGCTTCTACGATAGCTTCGGCTACTGCACGAGAACCGTGAGAGAAGTTATCGAATTCGAATACGCCTGTAGGTCCGTTCCAAAGGATTGTTTTAGAATTGCGGATTACGTTGGCGAATTTTTCCATAGTTTTTGGACCGATATCCATACCTTCCCAACCTTCTGGAATGTTCATTACATCGGCATATTGAGCGTTGCAGTCGTTAGAGAATCCGTCGCCTACCTTAGCATCTTCAGCCAATACGAGGTTGACGCCATTGGCTTTGGCTTTTGCCATGAGTTCGAGTGCAAGGTCGAGTTTATCGTCTTCGCAGATTGATTGACCGATTTTGCCGCCTTGTGCTTTCATGAAGGTATATGTCATACCACCAGCCAAGATAAGATTATCGACTTTAGTAAGAAGGTTTTCGATGATTTCGATTTTAGAAGATACTTTTGAACCACCCATAATTGCGGTGAATGGACGCACTGTTTCGGACATAACTTTTTCGACAGCAGTAACTTCTTTGTCCATAAGGTAACCGAACATTTTGTTGTCGGCATCGAAATAGTCAGCGATAAGAGCTGTAGAAGCATGAGCGCGGTGAGCTGTACCGAATGCATCGTTTACATAACAATCAGCGTATGAAGCGAGGTGTTTAGCGAACTCTTTTTGAGATGCTTTTACTGCTTTTTTAGCAGCAGATTTTTCTTCGTCAGTAGCATCTTCAGCCAAGCCACGTGGTTTGCCTTCTTCTTCGGCATAGAAACGGAGATTTTCGAGAAGGAGGGCTTCGCCTGGTTTGAGAGCTGCGCATGCTTCGTCGGCAGCGTTGCAATCGTCAACAAATTTAACTTCTACACCAAGTGTTTTGCTAACGTGATCAACAATATGTTTCAATGAATATTTAGGATCTGGATTCTTTTTAGGACGACCCATGTGAGATGCAATAATCAAGCTACCACCATCAGCCAAGATTTTTTTGAGAGTTGGCATAGCAGCACGAATACGAGTATCGTCGGTAATGACGAAGTTTTCGTCGACAGGCACATTAAAGTCAACACGGACAAATGCTTTTTTACCTGCAAAATTGAAATTGTCAATTGTCATCATAATAGTTTAGTGTTTTAAGTTTAGAGTTTAGAGACTCTCACTCAGGTTATTATTAAAAAATTATAAAATCATTTTATCAATTGGGCAAATGAGTATTTCTTTTGCACCAAGTTCTTTAAGTCGTTCAAGAATATCCCAAAGGCGTTTTTCGTCCATTACGACCGACAGGCTAATTGTGTCATCATCTTGATAATGAGCAATAGATGGACGATGGACAGATGGAAGAATTGCGGTAATCTCGTCCTTTTTATCGGCAGGAATATTCATACGTACAAATTTCTTGCCAACAGCCGCTTGAATAGCATCTATACGAAGTAAAAATTCGTCGAGAATCATTCTATTAAGTGGCTTCATATTAGGAGTTGCAATCAAAATAGCCTCAGAGGACATAACCGTTTCTACCTCTTTAAGATTCTCATTCATAAGAGCGGTGCCAGAATAGACACGATCGCAAATGGCATCGGCTACGCCAACCTTAAGAGCCATATAGACATGCTCACGCATAAGACGAGTAGTAGCTTTAACACCACGAGATTTTAGATATCGAGAAAGCAAATCGGGGTAAGGAGTAGCTATAGTTTTACCCATAAACCACTCTATTCCTTTATATTTTGCATCGCGAGGTATAGCAAGAGAAAGAGTAGACTTATTGAATCCCAAACGTTTAATGATACATGCATCAGGAGTGCCCGCTTGACGAGCAAGATATTCGCCACAAATACCAACATCGGCAATGCCTTGGGCTACAAATTCAGGAATACGGTCTTTTTCAATAAATAAGACCTCTGCAGGAAAATTAGACGAACGAACGAGCAATGGATTTGATTCGCGAAGCACAAGTTTTACACCGACAGAATCGAGCAAATCGAGCGATTCTTGGCACATACGTCCTTTCGATTGTATAGCAATACGCAACATTAGCAATAAGATTTAGCAATTATTACACGTGCAAAGATAGCAAAAAAGATATAAACAGGCAATAAAATTATAGACATTTTAACAAAAAAAGAGATTATTCGCATGAATAATCTCTTTTTTTGTTAAAATACTATACAATTTTCTTATTTTTTTTCTGCTTTTTCAACAACTTTCACTGTGTTGTCTACAGCTTTTACTACTTCTTTCATAGCAGCAACATCAGCTTTAACGGCTTCAACGAGTTCTGATTCAGGTTTAACTTCTTCAGCAACAACTTCGCTAGGAGCAGCAGCTTCGATTTCTGGAAGTGGTTCGCTTTCAACAACTTCAGCAGCTTCTTCAGCTACTTCTTCTACTGGAGCAACAACTTCTACAGCAGGTTCTTCAGTTACAGGAGCTTCTTCAGTTTTAGCTTCTTTATTACCGCAAGATGCGAATGCTACAGCTGTAGCAACAGCTAAAAATAAAACTAATTTTTTCATTTTGAATAACAATTAAAAAATTAAACAATTATGTTTTTAAAAACTGGGCAAATTTACACATTTTTTTTTATTTAGCACCAAATATTTCAATTTTTTTTTATTACTTTGCAAAATAATTTTACATTCCTTAAAAATTTTACTATGCATTGTTTTTCACAAAAGCTAAATTGGGCTTTAGATCACTTCAAAGTAACGCTAAATGACTTACAACATATCATCTCCGTAGCTATGGAACGAGGTGCCACGTATGCCGATATATATTTCGAACATGCTTACTCCAACAATGTCCGCCTTATAGACAACAACGTCGATAATGCCTCATCAAATATCGAGTATGGAGCAGGTGTCCGTGTCATTGTTGGCGACCAAACTGGCTATGCCTATACCGAAACAGCTACAGTTGAGGAGTTATTAAAAGCCGCTCGCACAGCAAATCGCATTGCTTCGAATGGCGAAAAATATAACAATGTTGACATTCGCGAACTACAAACACCTAACCGCTACCCTATACTCCAACATTGGGAAGATAAATCATTGTTAGACCGCAAACCTTGGCTCGAAAAACTCAACAATCGTATATTCGAACTTGACTCACGAGTTAAAAAAGTGGCTATAACTCAAGGCGATGGCACAAGCGATATTCTATTTTTCAATTCAGAAGGCAATATTTTTACTGACAGCATCCCGATGGCTATGCTTTCAGCCACATGCGTGATGGAAGATAAAAAAGGACGTCGCGAACAAGCTGGATCATCTCGTTCATTTCACATTGGGTATGAATTTTTGAAAGAAGAACTTATCGAAGAATTAGCACAAGAGGTAGTATCACGCACAACTATTCTGTTTGATGCCATAAAACCCAAAGGTGGCGAAATGCCTGTTGTAATGGGGGCTGGTGGCTCTGGTATTTTACTACACGAAGCGATAGGACATGCCTTCGAAGCCGACTTCAACCGTCTTGGAACAAGTATTTTCAGTGATAAACTCGGCAAAATGATATGCAATCCTCTTATCAACGTAGTCGATGATGGCACTATACCTCACAATCGTGGCTCTATCAATTTCGACGACGAAGGCATCGAGGGACAAAAAACTTATATTGTTGCCGAAGGTCGCCTCAACTCCTACCTTCACGACCGTATCTCAGCACGCCACTATGGCGTTGCCCCTACAGGCAACGGTCGCCGCGAATCATTCCGATACACACCAATGCCTCGCATGCGCGCCACTTACATGGAAGCAGGGCCTCATACCGAAGAAGAGATGATTGCCAACGTAAAACAAGGCGTATATGTTGATGTGTTCTCTAACGGACAAGTACAAATCGGGGCTGGAGACTTCACTTTCTACGTAAAATCTGGTTGGTTGATTGAAAACGGACGACTAACAACACCAATTAAAGACATCAATATCATAGGTAATGGACCTGAAGCTCTCGCTGCAATATCAATGGTAGGCAACAATCCGCGCATCGACAACGGCACATGGACTTGCGGCAAAGAGGGACAAAGTTGCGCTGTCACATGCGGAATGCCAAGTGTTTTAGTTGATAAACTCACAGTAGGAGGGGAATAATAAAAAAAGCGAATAACACCATGTTATTCGCTTTTTTTTATTAAACTAATCTTCCACCGTCTTCAAATAATCAATCGGATTCAAATAAAACATCTTCTTCCACCCATCAGTCGAAGTATCAATCCTCCACGGATAAGGCACAAAAGTAAATATCGCAAAATGCAAATGCGACGGAGTCTTTGCAGCACTACCAGTATTCCCAACCGTACCAATCAACGATTTATGAGACACAAAATCACCCTCTTTCACCAAAATTTCATTCAAATGAGCATAATAATAGACTCTCCATTTCGGTCCTAATATTATAACATAATTACCGCCACTACTCAAATAGCCCGTCGAAACTACCACACCTGCAGTAGCCGAATGAATCTTAGTACCACGTTTAGCAAAAATATCCACTCCTTTATGCACTTTTGCACGACCGCCCCAAGGGTACCAAAACGTATTGTGGTTATAATCCCCACTACCAGCACCGTCCACAGGCATCTGCAAATTCTGAGGTATTAAAAGACCTATTAGAAAAATTACTAATGTTCCTAATGTTATTAGCTTAATCCATTTTTTCATAATTATTTAGTCACACTTATCCGCAAATTACATCAAATGATTTACTACATAAAACATAATATTCGCATATGTAATTAAATAATAAAACACCACATAATGCAATAATTATTCCTAAAATAAATCTTACTTTATCTGATTTAAACATTGTAGTTATCAATAAAGCAACACAAAATAAAGGTTCTATGATAATAAATATTAATACATTTAAAAATTCATAAGAATAACCTGTTGCTTTTGACATTGCTTGTAAAGTTCTAATACACATTAAACAAGTTTCATCAACTCCATATGCTTTCAAATCACATAACAAAGCAAAAGTTCCATAAATTGAAGGAAATCCTACAATCATTAAAATAAAAACACTAACTATCGTTAGTATAATTTTAGTTTTTAGTTCCATAATCAACTATTTTCAAACAGATTAAAATGAAAAGTATCGGCAAAGGTAATAAAAAATGTTGAATATCGCTACATAAATCTCATCTTTTTTTAATTATTTTATGTAAGCACAAACAAAACTCTAACCCCAAACAAGCAAAATTATAAACCTACAATGTCTAATTTTGTAAGTCAATGCCTATAAAAATAAAAGGATGTCTATGTTTTTAGAAAATATGTCTATTGATTTAGTAAAATAATCAAAAAACTGTCTACTTATTTTAGGAAAAGACAAACGTATTTTCAAATTTTCAAACTTGCGAACTTGCAAAGTTGCAAAGTTGCAAAATGATTTTGAAGGTAAATACACAATGAGAGTGGGTGTAAATTTTGGATGTTTTCTTGCTTGCAGTTTGCTTGCACCTTGCTGTTGGGTTGGGTCAGAAAATACACACTATGAGTGTGTACTGTCTATTTGAAAGTTTGAAAATTTGAAAATTCAAACAAAAAAAACTCCCATAACCATTTCAGTTATAGGAGTTTTTTTTATCTTTAAAATAAGTCAATTCTTATTTACAAGCATTTCTCACTTCGCTTAAGATCTTGTCTATGCTCGGCTGAGTAAATAATAGCTCAGCAAGTTTATTTACAAGCCTCTTCAATAGCAACTGCAACAGCAACTGTAGCACCTACCATTGGGTTGTTACCCATACCGAGGAAGCCCATCATCTCAACGTGAGCAGGAACTGATGAAGAACCAGCAAATTGAGCATCACCGTGCATACGACCCATAGTGTCAGTCATACCGTATGAAGCAGGACCTGCAGCCATGTTATCTGGGTGAAGTGTACGACCGGTCCCACCACCTGAAGCTACTGAGAAGTAGTTTTTGCCTTGTTCCATACATTCTTTTTTGTATGTACCAGCTACTGGGTGTTGGAAACGTGTTGGGTTAGTTGAGTTACCTGTGATTGATACGTCAACACCTTCTGAACGCATAATTGCTACACCTTCGCGAACGTCGTCAGCACCATAGCAACGTACTTTAGCGCGGAGACCTTCTGAATATGGTTTTTCGTTAACGATACGGAGTTCGCCTGAATAGTAGTCAAACTCTGTTTGAACGTATGTGAAACCGTTGATACGAGAGATGATTTTAGCAGCATCTTTACCAAGACCGTTGAGGATAACGCGGAGAGGTTCTTTACGAACTTTGTTAGCCATTTCAGCGATTTTG
>JAZOUT010000154.1:0-41199 GCA_045658305.1 Candidatus Aphodosoma sp.
GTAATCTGCCGACCTTTGTTGGTTACAACTCTTTTCGAGAGAGAGAAGCGCAGCCCGCCATTGATAAAGGAAGTTAGCCTCGGTGGTGTTAAAAAGTAACTGTTGAATTTTCTAACCTCAGGCTGATGGTGTGATTTTGTATTGTTAAAATTGCAAAGATTGTGCCAATGTTTTGTTGAAGTTTGATGTTTTTTGGGGAGTGTTTTTTAGACGTTCTAGTTGTTTTAGACCGCTTCGCTGTTCTAGATAGATGAGTTTTTTGTAAATATTTTTACTTTTGTCAAAAGTTGTCAAAAATATGTTGTATCTTTGCCGAATAAAATAAGATATTCGCACTTGTTGGGGTCGGTGTAGTGTGGTGATTGTTGGTGGTTAGGTTTTGATCTTTTTGAGGCAGGTGGATTTGGCATTTATGAAGTGATGGATGCACGAGCCGTGTGTCTCTACTTTGACACTTATTATTGGACAATAATTATAAATAATGTTAATAGTTTTTTTGTTATGGATCAACCAAAGATTGAAAGGGTGCTGCGATTGATGCAGTTGTTGTCGGGGTCGCGACGTTATACGATTGAGGAGTTGGCGGAGAGGTTGGATATGTCGGCGAGGACGATTTATAGGTATATTGATACGTTTAAGAGTGTGGGGTATGCGGTGAGAAAGGAGGGTGGTGTGCCTCGCTTGGTGAAGATGGATGAGCGGGATGATATTGCGCAATTGGTGCACTTTACGGATGAGGAGGCGTATGTGGTGAATAGGTTGATTGATGCGCTGGATAATGGGAATGTGCTGAAACAGTCGTTGAGAAAGAAGCTGAGAGCGGTGTGCGATTGCTCGTCGGTGGTGGATTGTGTGGTGCATGGAAAGGATGCGGTGAATGTGCACGCTTTGATTGAGGCGATGGAGGGGAAACGTCAGGTGAGATTGGTGGATTATGCGTCGTCGCACTCGGGTGTGGTGCGTGATAGATTGGTGGAACCGTTTGATTTTACGACGGACTATAATCAGGTGTGGTGCTATGACCTAGAGGATGGGAGAAATAAGTTGTTTAAGACGATGAGAATTGGTAGGGTGGAGGTGTTGCAAGAGGGGTGGATGGCTGAGGTGAAACATGAGAAGGGGTTTGTGGATGTGTTTAGGTTTAGTGGTCCGGAACGATATAGGGTGAAGATGGAGCTGGATGTGAGGGCTAGGAATTTTATGGTGGAGTGTTTCCCGTTGTCGGAACGAGATATGGTGATGGTGGAAGATGGGAAGTGGTTGTTGGATACGGTGGTGTGTGGGTTGATGGGGGTGCAGAGTTTTGAGTTGACAGTGGCGGGAGCGAAGATTGTAGAGAGTGAGAAAATAAAATAAAAAGACTACTTTGAAGAGTAGTCTTTTGTTTTGTGTTGTTTTATTTGCGGACCCATTCTTGATTGCGACCGAGGAGGCCTCGTTTGTCGAGTGAGCCACGGAGGATGAGTTTGCCAGTTGCAGGGTCAACCCACATTTTGGCGTAGTAGGTTTTGCCATTGTCGGGGTCGAGGATGGTGCCACCTTGGAGTTTGTCGTCGCGCCATTCCATGTTGTTGACGATGACCATGCCTACGACTGGTTTGTTGTGGAGCGCGCCTTCGCACTCGGTGCAGAGTTTGTTTTCTTCGCCTTTGACGAGGATGCGTTCGATTTGTCCGTAGTATTTGCCGTCTGTGCCACGGTAGATGTTTACGATTGATACTGGGATGTTTTCTTTATCGTCGATTGTGGTCCAACGACCGAGGATTTTTTCAACTTGGCAGTTTGCCATTGTGGCAATGAATAACATTGCGAGAAGGATGATTTTACGCATTTTTTTGTTAGTTTTTTAGTTAGAATTTTCTTTGTTTATTACTTTTGTTCGCCTCCTTCGGGGACTTTAGTTTACTTTTGCTCTCAATTCTCAACTCACAATTTTCAACTCTCAATTCTCAACTCTCAATTCTCCATTCTCAATTATTCTACGTAGAGGACGAGGCCTTTGAGGTATTCGCCTTCGGGGTGGTAGATGTTGACTGGGTGGTCGGTTGGTTGGGTGAGTTGATGCAAGATGCGCACAGAACGACCACTTTGGGCGGCGGCGGTGAAGACAGCGAGGCGGAATTGTTCTTTGCTGACTGCTTGTGAGCATGAGAAGGTGAAGAGGATGCCGCCTGGACGGATTTGCTCAAATGCGAGGGCATTTAGGCGTGTGTAGCCACGAAGTGCATTGCGGAGGGCATCGCGGTGCTTAGCAAATGCTGGTGGGTCGAGAATGATAAGATCGTATTTATCCTTGATATCGTCGAGATATTTGAAGGCATCGACTGCGTAGGCTTCGTGGCGTGGGTCGCCTGGGAAGTTGAGTTCGATGTTTTTATTAGTTAATTCGATAGCCTTGGCAGAACTGTCGACAGAGTGGACGAGATTGGCACCACCACGCATGGCATAGAAAGAGAAGCCACCTGTGTAGCAGAACATATTGAGTACATTACGTCCTTTGGCATAATGCTCAAGAAGCGAGCGGTTGTCGCGTTGGTCAACAAAGAAGCCGGTTTTTTGACCATCGAGCCAGTTGGCATGGAACTTGAGTCCGTTTTCGAGGGCGATAGTTTCGGTTTTGTCGCCAATGAGGTAGCCATCGACGGGTTTTACAGGAGCTTTGAAAGGCATTGTGCCTTCGGATTTGTAGTATACGTTGTTGACAGCAGGGATGATTTCGACAAGGAGTTTGGCTATTATATCTTTAGCGTAATGCATGCCAACGGAGTGGGCTTGAATGACAGCTGTGTCGCCATAGACGTCGATGACGAGGCCTGGGAGATTGTCGCCTTCGCCATGCACGAGGCGGTAGGCATTGGTGGTGTCGGAATTGGCAAGGCGGAGCGCGAGGCGCATGTCGTAGGCAGCTTTGAGGCGTTCGTGCCAGAAAGAGCGGTCGATAGGGCGGTCGGTGAAGGAGAGAATGCGCACCATGATGCTACCGACTTGGTAGTGGCCTATAGCAAGGAATTCTTGGTTGGCACTGATAACGCGCACGAGGTCGCCTTCTTGTGGATTGCCTGTTATTTTGGCGATTGCACCTGAGAAAATCCATGGGTGGAATCGGAGTATGTTTTCTTCGCGTTTGGGTTTGAGTTGGATTGTAATCATATATAGAGATTTTTAGTAGCGAGTAGCGAGATTTACTTGGCTTCGCCTTCGTTTGTATATTTTATATTGTGGTGACCTATATTTTGTGTTGTAGTTCGTAGTAGATATTGCGGCAAGCCCAAGCGTCGATGGCGGCGTATTGTTGTTGGGCGGGGGTGAGTTGGTCGGCTTCCCAGTTGGAGAGTTGTTGGCGTTTGCTGATTTTTTGGTTGAAGACGATGGCATAGATTTTTTGTAGGCTCATTTCTTCAATGCCGAAGGCTTTGACATATTTTTGTAGTTCGATGAAGTTTTTTGGTCGGCAAGGCATCCAGCGGTTGAGAGAATGGAAATCGTCGTGCACAGAAAGTCCTACTTTCATGTGTTCTTCGCTTTCGAGGAGTTCTTTGAGTAGTTGGTTAGGCCCAATCTTTTTTAGTCGAAAAAGATAGGCACGTTTGTCGGTGGCTAGTTGGAGTAGAGATATGGTGTTTGATTCGCCACGACGGAAAGAGGGACGAGTTTCGGTGTCGAACCCGATGAGGGTGCATTGCTTGAGGTCATCGACAGCTGTAGCAACATCTTCGGGGTGGTCGATGACGATGATTTCGCCCGTGATGTCGCATGGGGGAAGTGTTGAGATTACCGATTTATCTATTTTATTTGGATATAACATTCAATTTGAAATTTGAAATTTGATATTTGAAAGCTGATAATATATTGTTTTATAGGTTGTTATAAAAATCAATTTTCAACTTTTAATTTTCAAATTAAGAGTGGGTTGGTGTTGATTTTGGGTTCCTCTTCTTCATCGAAGCCATTGATGAGGACTTGGTGGATGGCAAGTTCGGCGCTGAGGAGGCGTGTACCCCAAAAGGCATGGAAATCGTCGATGCAGATGATGAGGGCATCGTTCATAAGGTCTTCGTTGCCTGTTTTTGCCACCTCGGTAAAGTCTTTGAGCGATTGGTAGACATCGGCAATATCTTCGGAGATAGATGCAGCTATGACACTATCGCTGAGGGCAATGTCGGGATGGATGGCGGTAAGGTATTGGTCTTTGTCGCCAAGGATGTTTTGCACGTCGCCACGTACAGCCTCATAGTCGTTTTCATCGACAAATTTCTCAGGAGCTTCGTCGTAGATAGCCGATTTGGTTTCGACCATTGCGGCTTTGAGGTATATCAAAGGTAGTAATTTTGATAGTTTATTTAGAAAATCGGTTTTGTCAGAGAGTGGGTGCTCAATGAATTTGCAGAATTCTACGGCTACGGTTAGAAATTCGATGCTACCTTTTGCGAATTGTTTCATATTTAGTTAAGAGTTTATAGTTTAGTGATTAGAGTTTTTTTTCAATAATTATAAGCGATAGTGCTATACCTGCACGACGTTGATGATGGATAGGTGGTGGTTGTAGCGCTCGGAGGTTGGTAGAAGTTTGTTGATATATATTTTTTTTTAATAAAATGTTATAGCGAAGACTATTTGACGGCCGAGTTGTGCATTTAGTTTTTTGATTAGTTCTGAGCGTTGCATGAATAGGTCGTTGCGGAGGACTGAAGATTTGATGCGTACGCGTAGGGCTCCGTCTTGGAATGTTTCGCCTTCGCTGTAGCGTACCATTGTTGGACCTAGCATTTGTCGCCAAGTGTTTAGTACGTGTACAGCATCGAGGGCTTTGCAAGATTCTTGACCTACGATTTTTCGTAGGTCTGTGGAGATGAGGTCGCCTATGCGTTGGACTTTTTTGAAATACATTTTTTTGAAAAGTTGAAGTTGAAAGTTGAGAAGATAGAAGGGTAGTATTTTATTATTTTGTCCTTTCTTTTTCTTTTTGTTGTTTGCGTTTTTCTTTTTGTTGTTTGCGTTTTTCGTGGCGCTCTTGTCGTTCAAGTTTGTTTTGTTTTATGTTGTCTTGCCAGTTTTTCCAAAGTTCTGGGAGATTGTTGAAGTTTTCGGAATAGACGATACCGATGCCTTGTGTGGTTAAGCCTTTTTTGAATTCGCGGTAGTCGTTGGTATGTGTATATGCTTTAGCGCGGAGCTTGCCCGATTGGTTGAGTTTGTATTCAATATCAAAGTCACCAATAAATGGTGTTGCAGATAGAGCATCATCGCGGTAACCAACATTACCATTAATGCTTATTCTGTTTGTTGGTGTATATACAAAGTTGAATTCGTATTCATTGGTACGAGTGTCGCCTTCGCCAGTAGTGCGGAAATTGACTCCGAAGCCCCAATTGTCGAACATTTGTGATGCCCAGTTGTTGAGTTGGGCAGATAGGGTAGATGATACGACTGAATATAGTTCGTTTTGGGTGAAAACATTGCTATTTTGTAAGTTTTCAGGTGGAATAAATTTACCAAGAATAAGTAGAGCAATGATTTGGCGGTTCATCAATTCGTCGGTATTCACAGTGTTTTGTAGGGCGCGATTGAGTTCTTCTTCGGAGTTAGGTAAGTTGAGGTTGAACTTAATGTTAGGTTGAGTAAGTAAACCTGTTAGATTAAGTAAACATTGTACTGGTACGCTGGTGCGAGATGTGTTAGAGAGGATGGCTTCGTCGAGGATTTCGGCAAGGTCTGCTGTTAGTTGATAGTAGGCATCAATGTTGAGATTAGCACCGAGAGGGTCGCCAGTCCAAGCGAGAGAACTTCCTTCTTTTACATAGAATTCTTTTCGTAATACATTTTGGAATGTGAAGAGATATTTGCCTTGTTCGATTTGCACTGTGCCATAGATTTTCATATCGTCGGCATTGATGTCATACGTTACACGTAGGTTACCTGTGCCACTGCCAGTGAGCATATCTCCAGCTTTAGAGTCAATAATCATGTCGAGGTGTGCATCGGGTGTAATGTCGAGCATTAGGTCGAGGATGATATTTGTTTCGGCATCCTCTTCTTCGGTAGTTTTATCTGTTTCAGTATTTGTTATTTCGTTTATGTTTTGGAATATGATGAATGAATTTTCGCTTGCGTAGTAGTTGTCAATAGGTATTACGACACTGGTTCCTTTGTCGCTACGAGCCATACAAGTGATATAGATAGTCTCTTCATCTCCATAAATTCGGGCAGTACCTGTGCCGTATACTTTGCCGTAGAAACTTTCCATATCTTCGCGTTGAGTGTTCATCACGAGCATATTGTTGACATTGATGTTGAGGTCGAGTTCTACGTCTTGGAAATAGTTGTGATTTATTTGACCTTCAACGTATCCAGTGTGTCCTTCTGCATCGTGTAGGTCAATATGTCCGAATCGGATAGAGTTTTTATCAACGTAGATAGAATCAGAAAAGTAGAATGCAGTTTTTAGAAAATCGATATATAGTGAAGCGTTTTCGGCGTATGCTGCAACATCTACAGCTACTTCTTTTTTCTTGGTATAGCCATGTATGTGAACATCACCCCAAGCATTGCCTTTTACTCGACCAAAAATTTCTGCGAGATAATAGTCGATGAATGAAACATCAATGCCGTATGCTTTACCTTTTATGTCTAGTGAGTCGTTTGGTATGAAGTAGTTACCTCCGAGGATGGCTGTAGTGTCGTTGTTGTCGTTTATAACTGTGCCATCGAAGCGAAGACTTGTGGTATTGTGGTCGAATTGGCACGTGGCAATTGTTGTTCCGAAGTATGATTCGTCGAAGAAGAAGTTTTCGGAAATGACATTGGCATTTATTTCTGGTAGTACGAGAGTATTAGTTATGGATGCTGTGCCATTAACTATACCGCCAAAAGAGATTTCAGTTTCTTCTGGTAGTAGTTCGTCAATATAGTTGAGTGATATGTCTTTTAATTGTATATCAATGAATTCATTTTCGTTTTTAGATGCAATTCCGTTTATAGCAATAAGTTGGTCGTCATTACTATGTATTTTGAAGTTTTCGATGATTATTTTGTTTAGGTCACTCCATATTGTACTTTCATCAATAAACCATGATTTGTTTTGAAGAATAAGCTCTGTTGGAAGGATTGTGGTGTTAGTTGAGAATTGAGAGTTGAGAGTTGAGAGTGAGGTTTGAGAGGCAAATTCGCCTGAGAATGTTTTTTGTGTGTTGTTATTATCCCAGCTTATGATGGTTGTTATTTGATCATTGAATGCCTCTAAATTGAGAGAAGCATTGAGATGACTATGTTTGAGGTCTGTCGCAGCTAATAACGCTACGTTTATTTCTTTGTTTGTGTTATTGTTGATTTTTAGGGAAATACTATCAACGTTGATTTTTTCGTTTGATAAGTTGGGTATATATATTTCTGTATCAAACACACTTGTTGTAGAATTGAGATGAGCATATATAGAAGATTGCTCGGTTGTGTACCAAGGTATTTCGATTGTTTGCATCAATTGTTTGAGTGGTTCGACACTTAGGATGCAAGTTATATCATTAGTTTTGTTATTTTCTTTTTTGTATTGCGAGAGTATTGGCATTGATTTGGATGCAATGTCAATAAAATTGTCGGCTAAAGCAGATAGAGTATATTGTCCTGTAATACCGCCATTTATAATGTCTGATTCGATTGATGCTGCAGTTATGGAGTCGTTTTTTGCTTTTAGTAATAATTGATTTAAGAAAAATTCTTTTTGGTTGTTTATCAAGTGTAAAGAGTCAATGTTAACATATCCTTCCATGGTTGCCCAACGTTCGCCTGAAAAATCAGATTGAGTAGAGAATGATATTGTTAGGTCCGGGCGTGTGTCGATTATATTCAGTTTGTTAAGATTTAGATTTCGAAGGTCTGCACTGAAGTCAAAATGTTTTAATTTGTCGATTTGAGATATTTTTCCGTCGAAATCCAAATAACAGTTGGGATCATCAAGACGGAATTTGCCTGAGAATATAGTAGGATCGAAATAGCCATCTATGTTGATATTTCTATAGTTATAGTTACGGAATCCAAATGTGTTGATTTGGATTTTTGTTTGCGCTACCATCGGTTGATGTGTTCCTACCTTTATGTCAGAGTTAGAATTAAATGAGATATTATTAAGCCCTGATTCAGGAAGCAATTTGCCTAAATTCAGTGCAGTAGATCCAATGCGACCATTGATTAAGAATAGATTGAAGTTGTCGCGTATTTTCAGATTGACATCAGTTTTTATATTACCTATGTCTGTATTCAGATTTCCATAGAGTACAAGATTCGATGTATAACCTGATATTTCGCCCGAGTATTGGCATAGTCCAAGATTGTTGATTTCATTAGGTAAGATAAATGGTTGTTTGCCGATATTAGCAATAATATCTTGCACCGATGCTTTGTCGAAACGTATGTGATTAATAGAGCCTTTGAAGTAGGTGTTTTTTATATTAGGTAAGCCTATGGCATCAATGTTTGCGCTGATAGACAATGTATTTCCATATGTGGCTCGTAAGTTTGTGGCTTTCAAATTGTCGAGAGTACCATCAATTTTTGCGGAAATAGAAGCAGAACGTTTAAGTTTTTCCAATTCAGGAATGAAATGTTTTAAGTCTGAAAGGTTGATGTTCGCTTCTGAAATATTAAATCTAAAATGAGTTTTTGCCCAATCAATTTTTTTCTCGTCTTTGCGTGCAATTTTGATTATAGTAGAGTCGGTAGCCAAACTTGTATTTGCTAAATCAACGATAGTATATGGAATAACGAACGACGAGTCAGTGATTTCTACATACGTACTGAAATGTGAGAGTTTGAATCCTGATTTTTCTTTCAATCTTAAATAGTTGATGTGTGCATCAAGATTAGTCTCTTCGAGTAGTGTGAATTGTATTTGGGTGTATAGGCTATCAACGTAAATATCGTTAGCATCAAATTGCCAATGTTGTAATTGATTATGAGGAGCCGACTGATTTACGTAAGTAAAAGATGCATTATTTAGTGTGATAAGTGGAAATACTAAATTTGGAGTTTTTGCTTTTTCTTTTGGAGTGAAAGCATCAATAAGGAATTGAATGTTAAGAGTTCTTGTAGAGTCAGTGTATAAGTTTGCCGAAAGGTTGTCGGCAGTAATAGTTTCTACATGAATATTTCCTTTTGAGAGTGATAAAAGGTTAATTTTTGCATCAAGATTATCAATTGAGAGTATTTTTTCGTTTGATAAATCTTCAATATATACTGATTGGAGGCTGAGTTTGTTGAAAAATTTTAATGATATATGTCCTATTTCAAATTCAGCTCCTGTAATTTCTTCTAAATATTCAGTTATTTGGTGCGCAATACAATTCTGTATTTTGTTGCTATTCAACAAAATAAAAGGAGTAATCAATAAAACCACGAAAGTTATGATTACGATTAGCGCTATTTTTATAGATTTTTTTATAACTTTGTACTTTGATTTGCAAATATAATAAAATAATTTGAATTTTGAAAATTATTAGGCTTCAACTTTCAACTTTTTAACTCTTATTATGGCTATAACAATTTTAGGAATAGAGTCGTCGTGTGATGATACGTCTGCTGCGGTTTTGTGTGACGGAGTCTTGTTATCAAATGTAACTGCAGGGCAGGCTGTGCATGAAATGTATGGCGGGGTAGTGCCAGAGTTAGCTTCACGTGCTCATCAACAAAATATTATACCAGTCGTAGATGCTGCGCTAAAAAAAGCAGGTGTCGCTCGCGAAGATATCAGTGCAGTGGCATTTACTCGTGGTCCTGGACTTATGGGCTCATTATTAGTAGGCACTTCCTTTGCCAAAGGTTTTGCTTTGGGCCTTGACATACCGATGATAGATGTCAATCACTTGCAAGCGCATGTTTTGGCTCATTTTGTGCAAGAACCAGATATTGAGCCTCATTTGCCTGAGTTCCCATTTTTGTGCCTTTTAGTTTCTGGTGGTAATTCGCAAATTATTCTCGTAAAATCTTACAAAGAGATGCAAGTCTTAGGCCAAACAATTGATGATGCAGCTGGCGAAGCATTCGACAAATGCGCTAAAGTAATGGGATTGCCTTATCCAGGTGGTCCTTATGTCGATAAATATGCTAAACTTGGTGATTCTAAAGCCTTTACTTTCTCAAAACCACATATAAAAGGTTTCGATTATAGTTTTAGTGGGCTAAAAACATCATTTCTCTATACTCTCCGTGATGCTCAAAAAGAAGACCCTAATTTTGTTCAAAATCATCTTTACGACTTATGTGCATCTTTACAAAAAACTGTTATCGATATCCTTATGGACAAGGTGCATAAAGCAATGAAAGAGACTGGAGTGAAGCATCTTGCTGTTGCTGGAGGTGTTTCTGCCAATTCTGGTTTGCGCGATGCTTTTGTCGACTATGGTCGTCGTCACAAAGTAGAGGTTTATATTCCAAAATTCTCATTTACAACAGATAATGCTGCAATGGTAGCAATCACAGGCTATTACAAATATCTTGATAATGATTTTTGTGACGTAGATTTAGCTCCATACGCCAGGGTGACCATTTAATTCATTTCTATAGCAAAACATTATCTTAACCAACAGTAACCTCCAAGATAGTGAACCGTACTTTCAAGCAAGGAAACCGTCAAATTGATTGTGTAAATTTATTATTTAAAGCTTATCCTGTGATTACAGAATTTCTAAAAAAAACTTGGAGTAAAATGGGCATCTATCAAGGTATCATACTTTTCTTGATAATCATGTTTGCATCCAATTTTTTATGGAAATTGACCGTGCATGGCGATGAAAATGGTTTAGAAGCCTCTTTTCTATGTTTCGATTTATCTGTTGTGTTTGCTTACTTGTGTCATCATTTAGCTGAAGTCGTACATTTAATATTAAATTGGTTGGGTATAACTACTTATCTCTATGATACAACAATTTATCATCTTAATGGCGAAGGTGTACGCATAGTGTGGGGTTGCAATGGTATCAAGCAATCTTTCATTTTCACAATGATAATGCTCTTTGCTCGTGGACCCATGAAACACAAACTTTGGTTTATTCCTTTGGGCTTATTTTGTATATATTTGATAAATGTATCTCGATTATTACTTTTAACTTATATAGTTCGTGACAATCCCGAATCCTTTGATTTTTGGCATGGTGGAGTAACAAAATATGCTTTCTATGGCATAATATTTCTCATTTGGGTTTTGTGGAATGACTATTTATTGCCACGAATTTCGCATATAAAAAAAGTTAGCGATTAGTCGCTAACTTTTTTATTTGTTTGTCGCTTTATACCATTCAGTCTCTTTGTACGATTCACATTTTTTGTTTGTACTCGGTGCCGATGTCGAGATGCCCGAATATTTATCTATACTTATCGTTCCAAATCCATAAGCATATACTTGTCCTGTACTTGCTTTGTGCGGTATACATTCGACCATTTGACTTTGGAACTCATTTAGTAATCCTTCATCGTTACATATTGCTTCGATATAATCGCCGAGGTCGTAGAATATATGAGGTGTATATCCATCATAGTATTGTACTGCTCTTGTTGCCTCAGTTGCGGTAGCATTTATTCTTTTTACAATCTCAGTCAATTTTTCTAATTCGCTACACTTTGTTACAGCAATTGTACCGTACGGAGCAGATGGGCTATTAGCATAATAACTATAAAAATCATTACATATAGCCTCATAATTCGGAGTTCCAAGCAAGTCTTGTGCAATATTATGAAATGGCATCCCCGCAGCCATAATCTCTGCCGGCGAAGCAATTAAGTGGCGGCATACATCGCGTAGTTCGTATGCTACTTCCACCGACGACATATAGCAGTCATCAAATAAGATATACTCTGCTATGAGATTTGATTTTTTCAATGCATCACGCAGTGTGCTAATATCAATTCTCGACTCAATATCAGCTCCTCCAAACGAGCGTTTCATATCGCGAGCCGGAATCCATGCATCACCATGACAACCAATTACTGTCGCAAATCGAGGCGTAGGTGTCTCTCCTTTTGCCAAATCTAATAATTTCGAAAGTCCTTCAACCGAAGTGTATTCATAGTTGTAATCTGTGAATTTAGCAATCGTATCATGCTGACACTTACCGCGATGCATCTTTATTTCATATATGCAAGCTTCAGTTTTAGATTGAGATATAAACACCACAACTCTATTCAAATCCAAGTCGTTAGAGTTTAATCCATATTCAAAATTCAATATGTTATTCTCAAAATAATGAGTCAGATTTGTTGACCACGGATAGAAGAAAAATAGCGTATTCTGAGCCTCTTTCTTTGGTCGCGAACACCCCGATAGTATTGCTATCGCAGTGAATAATATGATAATTAAGCGTTTCATGTTTTGCTAAAAAGTTAGCAATCAGTTGCTGACCTTTATGTCTTTAATCATTAATTGGGTAGTCGTTGCGTTGTTGAATGTGTTGTCTTCCAACGTGTAAACTATATCAAGAGGGTTGAAAGCCTTTAAATCCTGACTATATTCTGCCATGCGGAAAGCAATACCATTCATCACATTTTCTGACGACTCATCAGTGAGTTCAAGTTTCAAGTGCTCATTGTCACGGCCTACAATTTTACTCGCTCCGTTATAGTCAAACACTCGGTGAGTATAGAAGATTGGCTTTGGATTACCCGGACCGAATGGCTCAAACTGACGCAAAATGCGAATAAATTTAGGCGTGATATCCGAAAATTGCAACTTGGCATCAATCTCGATTTGAGGCGTAAGTTGGTGTTCTTGTATGTTTTCTGCTACGTATGTCTCGAAGCGTTTGATAAATTCCTCAAGGTTTTCCTCTTTCATCGAAAGACCTGCAGCGTATGTATGACCACCAAAATTCTCTAACAAGTCGCGACACGAATCAATTGCACTGTACAAATCGAATCCTTGCACCGAACGAGCCGAACCACTCACAATGTCATTGGCCTTAGTAAGCACAATCGTAGGTTTATAGTATTTTTCAGTCAATCTCGAAGCCACAATTCCCACAATTCCCTTATGCCAATTAGGATTATAAACCACAATCGAGCGTTTATCTTTTTGTATATCATCAGTTACCGATTGTTCCGCCTCTGTCGTAGTCGCTTTATCCACGTCTTTGCGTTCTTCGTTGTAACTGTTAATATTAGCACTGAGTTGGCGAGCATGATTTAAGTCGTTCGAAATTAACAACTCTACCACTTCTCGCCCCGATTTCATGCGCCCCGAAGCATTGATACGTGGACCGATTTTGAATACTATGTCGTTGATACTGATATCTGTATCATGTCCATTTTTGTTGCCTTTTGAGTTTTTGAAACCGCAAGTTTCAATTATAGCCTTCAGCCCTCGCGAAGGATGCTCGTTCAGACGTTTTATGCCAAAATGTGCAAGAATACGATTTTCGCCTGTAATAGGCACAATATCAGATGCAATACTCACTGCCACAAAGTCGAGCAATGCCTCTAATCTCGAAAAATCTATGCCATTGTCAATGGCAAAGGCTTGCATAAATTTAAAACCCACGCCACAGCCCGACAAATGCTCATAAGGGTAAGTATCATCGGCTCTCTTCGAGTCAAGCACCGCAATAGCGCGAGGCAATGTCTCGTCTGTCGTGTGGTGGTCGCAGATAATAAAATCAATACCCAACGACGAGGCATAATCCACCTGCTCAATAGCTTTGATACCGCAATCCAACGAAATAATGAGTTTCACATCATGCTCCTTGGCATAGTCAATACCAGCTTTCGAAATACCATACCCTTCTTTGTAGCGGTCAGGAATGTAGTAGTCCAATTGCGACGATTGGGTGTAAGGTTGTAAAAACTTGTAAACCAGCGCAACAGCTGTTGTGCCATCTACATCATAATCACCGTAAATGAGAATGTTCTCCTTCTTATGTAAAGCGCGGTTAAGACGTTTCACCGCCAAATCCATATCTTTTATCAAGAATGGGTCGTGCAAATCCGATAGGGTAGGACGAAAGAAAGCTTTTGCCTTGTCAAACGTATTTATCCCTCTCTTAACCAATAATTTCGCCAATGCAGGCGACAATCCTAATTCTTCTGCTAATTTCTTATGATTACATTCTTCTTCCGGTGTTAAAGTTTGAAAAATCCATTGATTTAGCATCGTATATATTTTTTTATTATTTTTTGCAATAGCAAAATCGACTTTTAATCCTCTATAAATCACCCCAATCCTAAAATATCAGCCCACTCAACAGCTCACACAAAGTCTAACATACAAAAGTAATATTTTTATTTCAAATAACATAATTTTTTTCAAAAAAAATAAAATAAAAAACGCAACCTCCCCCAAAAAATATCCCCAAACACACATACTCCCTTACTACTCCTTATCTTTTCCATTATTATAACATACTATAAATATATGATAAATATACTATAAATATACTATAAACATATGATAAATATACTATAATCATAACTCCACAGAGTGGGCAAAATATATTGACCACAATTTTTATATTCACAATAATAAATAGCGAAAAATTGAAAAAAAATTACTAACTTTGCAAAGTTATGCAAAACGAACTAAAAAAAGCCGTAGAAGTAATGCGCAAAGGTGGCGTAATCCTTTATCCAACAGACACCGTGTGGGGTATAGGGTGCGATGCAACCAATCCCGATGCCATTGCTCGAATATATGAAATCAAGCGCAGAGTAGAATCTAAATCCATGATTGTGCTCGTCGATAGCGAAGCTAAAGTAGAAGGCTATGTCCGCGACATGCCCGAAATAGCTTGGGATTTAATCGAAGTGGCAGATAAGCCACTGACTATCATCTACGATAACGCACGCAACCTTCCCGACAATCTCATTGCCGAAGACGGTTCTATTGCTATCCGTATCACAAAAGAGCAATTCTCTCAACAACTCTGTCGTATGATGCGAGTGCCTGTGGTCTCTACCTCTGCTAATGTAAGCGGAGAACCTACGCCTCGCAATTTCTTCGAAATATCCGACGAAATCCTCAATGCCGTAGATTTTATTGTCGATTATCGTCGCGAAGAAGAGGTGTTGCCTCAACCGTCAAGTATTATCAAATTAGGCTCAAAAGGTCAAGTCAAAGTTATACGATGAATCGTAAACGCACAATATTTTATATCCTGTTCGACATAGTGGCTGCACTTTTAGTGTGGTTGCTATTCTATTTCTATCGTCGAATAACCAACGATATGGTTTTGTTTGGCGATAAAATAGAATACTTTTTTGTGCCAGATTACTCCTTATTGCCCTCTGCAATTTCATTTCCCTTTGTGGCTCTGTTTATTCATTATCTTACAGGATTCTATAATACAAAGGTACGACATTCGCGCCTTGTCGAACTATTCTCTACAATCATAGGTACATTTTTTATCTCTATGATTATCTATTTCGGAATGTTGGTCGACGACACTGTGGTCAGTTATACTTTCTACTATCACTCATTCCTCATTCTGTGGGCTACGTTTTTTGTCGTCACTTACCTATTCCGCATAACACAAACACTTATGGTCCTATCACGATTGCGTAAAGGACTTATACCCAACAACGTACTAATCGTGGGAACTGGTGATACAGCACATAAAGTAACTGAAATTATCAATAAAGATTCCTATCGTAATGGACAAAAAGTCATAGGCTATATCGCTGTACGTGACCGAGTTGTAGTAGATGAAAAATTGTTGTTGGGGAAATTAAACGCCTTAGAGCAAGTCGTGAAAAGTCATATTGTCAACGAAGTCATAATTGCTGTTGATAATATGGATAATGACATGATTTTTAGCATAGCCAATCGTCTGATAGTGTGTGGAGTAGAGGTCAAATTTGCCCCTCGTCTATTCGAAGTTGTCACAGGCCATGTCTCTTTTACTAATGTCACCTCCGAACCTTTGGTCGATATCACATCATCGCGTATGCCAGCATGGCAACAATCTATCAAACGTGTTTTTGATATCATTTCAAGTGTTACTGCAATGTTGCTATTATCGCCTGTATATCTTTATGTTGCGATAAAAGTAAAACTGAGTAGCAAAGGACCAATATTTTATAAACAAGAGAGAATAGGTTATGAAGGGCGTCCTTTTATGATTTACAAATTCCGCACTATGTACACCGATGCCGAGAGTCAAGGTCCACAGCTCAGTCAAGTAGGCGACCCTCGTATCACTCCGTTTGGTCATGTAATGCGCAAATATCGTCTTGATGAATTGCCTCAATTTTGGAATATCATCAAAGGCGATATGTCGATTGTAGGTCCACGACCAGAGCGGCGCTACTACATTGAGCAAATCGAACGCATAGCCCCATATTACTGCCTTGTTTATAAGGTCAAACCGGGACTTCTCTCTTGGGGACCTATCAAAATTGGTTATAGCGACACTGTCGAAAAAATGGTCGAACGCCTTCGTTACGACATTATTTATATGGACAATATGACTATCCAGACTGATATAAAAATACTATTCTATAGTATCGGTGTAATTCTTCATGGTAAAGGACAATAAAATATAAATATATACTATGCTTAAAAAATTATTTGGATTTGATTCTAAAAAAACAACTATCCGTACTGAAATATTGGCAGGTATTACCATTTTCTTGACAATGTCATACATTTTGGCTGTCAATCCTGCTATGTTCAAATTGTTAGATGGAATGCCCGAAGGTTCGGTATTTACATCTACCGCTTTAGCCGCAATCGTAGGTTGTTTGGCTATGGCTTTTTGGGGTAAATTGCCATTTGGTCTTGCTCCTGGTATGGGCTTGAACGCCTTTTTTGTTTATACAGTTTGTATCGGTATGGGCTACTCTTGGCAATTTGCACTTACAGCAGTATTTATAGAGGGTCTGATATTTATTTTGTTGACTATCACCAATGTGCGTGAGGCTATTGTAAAAGCTATTCCTATCAATCTTCGCTATGCAGTCGGAGCTGGTATCGGACTTTTCATTGCCTTCATTGGTTTACAAAATGCAGGTGTAATTGTCAATAACGATGCTACACTTGTTGTTCTTGGAGATATCACATCGGGTTCAGCTCTTTTGGCTATGATGGGATTGATTATTACAGGCGTTTTGTATCTAAAGAATGTAAAAGGTGCCCTATTGTTAGGTATTCTCACTACCACCGTGATAGGTATTCCAATGGGTATTACTGACTTTAATGGTGTTTTGTCTCATCCTCAGTCTATAGCTCCTATTTTCTGTCAATTTGAGTGGGAGAATATTTTTACACTCGATATGGTTATTGTCGTATTCACATTCTTGTTTATTGATATGTTCGATACAGTAGGAACTTTGATAGGTGTCTGTACTAAAGCTAATTTAGTGGATGAAAAAGGCAATATAGATCGTTTGAATGAAGCATTTATGGCTGATGCAATTGCTACTACAGTGGGAGCGTGTTTGGGTACTTCTACCACAACAACTTATGTCGAAAGTGCATCTGGCGTAGCACAAGGCGGTCGTTCCGGACTTACAGCTTTTGTTGTTGCATGCTGTTTTGCAATAGCATTATTTTTCTCTCCATTATTCTTGTCAATTCCTGCTGCAGCTACCGCACCTGTGCTTATAATTGTAGGCTTGATGATGCTTGAACCAATTAAACATATCAACTTTAGTGATTTCTCAGAAGGAATACCAGCCTTTATTTGTATAATAATGATGCCATTAGCATACTCTATTTCCGATGGTATCTTGATAGGAATGATTTGTTATGCTGTGTTTAATTTCCTTTGTGGTAACTTCAAGAAACTCACTCCAACAATGATTATCCTCGTAACACTATTTGTTCTTAAATACATATTTATATAAGGTTGCAAATACAAAAAATGTCACTTTACTAAGGAGCAGTATGCTTGCACCTTGCTTGAGGCATGGAAGAAATAGACATAAAGAGTGTGCTATCCGTAGTCATTTGGAAGTTTGTATTTTGAACTTCGCAACTTTGCAACTTTGCAAATAGCTTTGTTTTTTCTAAAAATATAGACGTTTTTCTATTTTAGTTGTCGTTTTACTGAAATAGTTATAATTGAAATAAAAATCCGCTTTTACAATATGTAGAAGCGGATTTTATGCTTAAAAACATAAAAAAATAATCAACAGAAATTTTGTTTTATTAAGAAATAAGTATTACATTTGTCGTTGCCGATTCCATGCCGGGGCGTCTGCCTTGTGATAGGGTGGGATTGGCAGACATATAAAAAATGGCGTTTACTATAACGCTTTGATATTCGACACCTTAGAACTTCGCAACTTCTATAAAGTTAAGTTGGATACAAAGCAATGGTAGATGTTCATGGGTGTATTGTATATAGCCAATATTGCATCCAAAGTAGAAAAATTTAGATTTTTATTAATGTATCAATGCTATTTTAATATTGATTAAAATGGCAGGGAAACGTGTAAAAATAGAAATTTCTATTAGGATAAGCAGTTGTAACAATATATCGGCGTGGACTTCTGCATTGCTCGTTTAACTTAACTGGGCAATGCGAAGGCCTTAAGGTGTGAAACGAGTAATAGACGAAGTTTCACGCTTTTTTTGTGTCCAGATGAGAATGATTAATAAATTTTCTAAAAATAGTAATTATGAGTTTAATTGTTTTGATTATTCATGTATTGTTGTGCTATTGGGTTGCAAAAGCAGCCGCAGAAGCAGGTAAAAGTTTTTGGTTTTACTTTTTAGTTTCTTTCTTTACATCGGCTTTAGTTGGATTTCTTATTTATAAATTTAGTTAAAAATATTATTATGAAAAATTGTTATTTATTTTTATTGCTTATTTTTTCGTTGTTTACTATTTGTTCATGTGGAGGTGATGGAGGAAATAAAGGTCAAGTAGGAGGATATACTGTTACAGACGCAAATTCTACACCACAATTAATTTCAGATATTGATGTTAATTTATATATCGAAAATTCAGGTAGTATGTTTGGTTATTTATCAGGTAATTCTTTCCGTGATAATATCAATTATTTTATGAATGGATTTTGTCAGCAAAATTTGTGCGTAGATACAAATATTCATTGTTTTTATATAAACAGAAAAGTTTGTTATATGCCTAATGTGCAGGTTTCTAATTTTGTTACTAATTTAAAAAGTAATGTGACAAAGTGTGGAAATCAAGGTTCTACGGATATTGCATTGATATTTGATACTATTTTTGCTCGTACAGATAACAAAACTTTATCTGTTTTAGTGTCTGATATGATTTTGTCTCCTGACGGAAGTAATGCAGCCAATTATTTGACTGACATGAATATTAAGATTATGCAAAAAATAAAATCTAAATCAAAAGATTTTGCAACTATAATATTCCATTGTGAAGCCCCATTTAAAGGTACATATTATGATTGTGATAATCATGCTCAGCAGATTAATCATAATAGACCTTATTATATTTGCGTGATAGGTAATAATAGTCTTGTTAAGAAGTTTTTGTCAGAAATGCCTAATTTTCCTCATTTTAGCAAATTAAATTATAGCGTATTTTTTAGCTATGATTCTAATTATGCAGGGAAATATTTCTTGATTACGCATAATACAGGAAAGAGAACTAGTTCAAATTCAGTGGAAAAAGCTAAACTTGATGGTAATTCTCAAAAATTTACAATGCAACTCGGTGTGGATTTTAGCAATCTTTTAGTTGATGATTCTTATTTGACAAATGTAAATAATTATCAACTTTCAAATCCTAATTATAAGCTTACAAGTATTCAAAGAAAATCTACTGGAAATTCAACTCATGTTTTATGTTTAGAAACCACAAACCCAGTGCACCAAACTGCATTGACAATTTCTTTGAAAAATCAAGCTATTCCTGTTTGGATTAGTAATTTAAATAATGAAGATTGTAACCGTATCTTTAACGATTTGGATAAAACTTATGGTATAGAAAAAATTATTGATGGTATATATAACGGTTATAAATCAGATGACTATTATGCTAAAATGACAATTAATATTAACTAAATAAAACTTTAAAATTATGATGAAAAACATTTATTCTTGGTTTGCAAATCTCTATGGAAATGATTTGTATTTATGGTTGGCGGGTTATGATTGTTTTGGTAATCCAGCGGGGCCAAACTATTTATCTTTAATTGGAACTATTATCTTTGCTGTTACATTTTTAATTTGTATGTTGTGGTATTTTATACCTCATGCAACATTTAATAAAGTATCATCTTGGCTTATCATGTTAGGGGTAACTTCTGTTGTTTGTCTTTTTATAGGATTTGGTTGGAGTTATAGTTTGTTTCCTATAATGCCTAGCTGTGTAGTGTATGGTCTTGCTAATGTTGTGAACGATGCGAATGGTTTGTTAGTTCCTGTTGATGGTGCATTGCCTCAAATTACTCAATTGAATTTTTGGCAATTTGGATTTGTTAACATGATTATTTCGCTATTATGTTTTTTAATTTTATCCATAGTTATAGGACGAAATTTTAGTACGCATTGTAAACATATTCCTTTTTAATTATTATAATTGATAGATATTATGGGAAAATTATTTTTATTTGGAATTGGAGGTACTGGATCACGTGTACTTCGTTCATTAACTATGTTATTGGCATCAGGTGTGAAAATTGATGCAGATGAAATTGTGCCTGTAATCATAGATGCAGACCATGCCAATAAAGATTTAACTCGTACAATAGAATTAATAAAAAAATATAATTCTGTAAGAAATAAGTTAACTTTTAATAATACAACACAAAATAGATTTTGGGGTACAAAAATCAATACAACTATTTTACCGGGGTTATTGTTACCTTTGCAGAAATCAACCAATGATGATTTGTTTAAAGATTATATAGGTGCATCAAGCATGTCGAACGAAAATAAAGCTATTGTTTCAATGTTGTTTTCTGAGAAAAATTTAGAGGCTGATATGGAAGTTGGCTTTAAAGGCAATCCTAATATTGGTAGTGTTGTATTGAATCAATTTACTATTACTCAAAAATTCAAAGATATATTAGATCAATTTAAAGAAGGAGATAGAATATTTATTATATCATCTATTTTTGGGGGAACAGGAGCTAGTGGATTTCCTTTATTAGCAAAAAATTTAAGAAATTTAGGCGGTAATTTCGGTAATAGTCAGATTATTAAAGATTCTCCTATTGGTGCTATTACAGTATTGCCTTATTTTGACTTGAAATCTAGTGATGATTCAGAAATAGATTCTTCTACATTTGTATCAAAAACTATTGCTGCATTGCAATATTACAAAGAGCATTTAACAGAAACAAATGCATTGTATTATGTAGCTGATGATGTTACAAATCAATATGAAAATTATGAGGGAGGCGATTTGCAAGCTAATAATGCGCATATAGTAGAGTTGATATCTGCTTTATCAATAATTGATTTTATGTCTATTCCAGCAGAGAATATTGTAACAAACGATGGAGTTCCTCAATATCCTATTTTTAAAGAATTTGGAATAAAAAATGGTAATGCAACAATAAACTTTAGTGATTTTTGTGATGTAACTAATGAAATTGTGCGACGTCCATTATCTCAATTTATGTTACTAGCAAAGTATATAAAATATTATCAAGACAAACAACCTTGGAGGGATAATTTTGATAAGAATTTCTTCTCACAACCTTTTTTTAAGAATTTAGAAACATTTATTGAAGATATTTTTGCATGGTATAAAGAGCTAAAAGAGAATTATCGTTCATTTGAACCATTTAACTTAGAAGCACAAAAAGATGCTTTATTTGAATTTGTTCATGGAATAAAACCATCAAAAGTAACATCATTGGATAGTAACTATAAATTATTTGATAATAGATTAAATAAACACGTTAAAGATGCATTAAATGCTCAGTCTGCAGAGCAACAGTTTGTTGAACTTTTTTATCGTGCAACTAATCAATTAATTGAAGAAAAATTAAAAATATAATATTATGGGTAAGATTTTCAGACTTCACGATACAGGAAATAATACATTGCAAGGGTGGGATAATTCTGCTCAATATAATGCAAATGTAATAAACAATATAACAGATCCTAATGGAGGTAAATCAAAAAAAGCTATAACTTCTATACCTTCTCCGTTTGCACAAATGGATCTTGTTCGAGTTGCATTTGAGCAAGTAGTTAAAATTGGATTAGATGGAGATACAAAATATCATGAGATTGTTTCAAATGCTTTAGATGTGGCGCAAATATTCTTTGAATGGGATAAATTTAAGGATAAGTTTGAGCTTATTGGATGGAATATTCAAAATGATGTTCAAAAATTAACATCGAGTGAAAATCTTGGACATAAGCAATTAGGAGATACTTTGAATTTGTTTTTAGTTCAAGATGCTAGACAAAATAATTTTGATCAATTAACAGATATTTATTTGTTAAATTACAAATATGGACCAAAGCCATTAAATATTATAGGTGCGACTTCTCCTGTAACATTATTTTTTGCTCCTGCTAATGATTTGTCTTATTTGTCAGATAAAATTAGTTTTGGTAATGATAAGGCATTTGATAGAGGTTTTACTCCTCTTTATAAGCGAGATATAGAATTTCATAAATGGTGGTGGTTTTTAAAACATAAAATTAATAATTTCTCAACTTTATTTAAGGCAGTTGATGATTATCTCTCTGAATGTTTTATCAAATCTAACCAAGAAAGAAAAAATCAATTAAATGCAGTAGCAAATAATATAGCAGAAAGTAATTATATAACATTAACTTTTGGAGAAGGTGGTGGCCATAATGTAAAAGTATTACAAAATGTATTGCCAATTAAATCAAAAAATGCAATAAATCCAAATACTAGTGATTTTGCAATAAGAACAAATAAAAATATTGGTATTAATCGTCCGTTAGCATTGCAACCTAAATTTACTAAAGATTGGATTTATATGGCAGGTGTTGTGTGGGATGGAAATACAGATGTTCCTTATTATGATTCTAGAGCATTATCAGAAAGAACATTACCTGGTGAAGGTTCTCAATATTCATATCTTACAACAAGCGATTTTTTGGAGGATAATATTATCGTTTTAGAAGGTAAAATGAATGGTGATATGTTTTTTAATGCAGGTTGGGATGATGAAGATAGTTTCCCTTTGATACCTATAAAGGAAGAATATTTTAAATATTTTTCTATTAATGATTTGATGGGAACAATTGGAGGAAAAAAAGTTTTAGAATTTAATAAAAAAGCTGCGGGAATTGATGTGATATTACGTATACCAGTAAATGCAAATAATGGACAATCGTACATTGAATATCAAAGAACATATTACAAAGATAGTACACCTGCAGATAAAAGTAGAAATAGAGGGAAAATAGTTTCTTATAGTGATATTACTTTTGCAATGTCACCTAATGTGAGAGGAGCTAATCAATATTATTTAGTATTAATTAATTCTAATAGAGAACGAAACTTTGATGTGGATTGTTATTTAGATGCACAAAAACAAACTATTAGCACTCCAATAATAAGAGATCCTCAAGGAAAAGATATAAGTAAAATGTATTTGCTTGGTGCGGACTTTGATAGATTGAAGTTTGTTAATGATTGGAATGAGGAAGGCTTTATCATTCCATTGATGAAGACTCAAGCTAGTGCAAATCAATTTACATTTGCAATTGATTTTGGAACAACTAATACGCATATAGAGTATAGTATTAATGGAAAGCCTGCACAACCATTTGATATAAATAAAAATAATGCTCAGATTGTTTATCTGCAAGATATGAATGAGTTTACTACTCATAAGTCTATCTTTGATTCTGATTTTATTCCAGAAGAAATTGGTAATGTGTTTAAATTTCCTATGCGAACATCTCTTTTGGCACATCAAAATGTAGATTGGAATGCTGCAAAAACTATTTTAGAAGCAAATTTAGATTTTACATATAAAAAATGTAAACGCCGTTCTTATAATAAATCTTATACAGGTTTAAAATGGGCGAAAGATATATCAAATGCAGCTCGTATAAGATGTTATATAGAGTCTATATTTGTAATGTTACGTCATAAAGTTTTATGTGAAGGAGGATCTTTGAGTTCGACAAAAATTATCTGGACATATCCAAACAGTATGTCTCCTCATAGAAAATCTTTAATAAAAAGAATATTTGATGACGCATACAGAGCTTATATTGGTAGTGATTTAAGCAATATTAAAAATATGTCTGAATCTGTAGCACCTTATATTCATTTTAAAAATACAGTGAGTGCAGTTAATAATATTGTAACAGTCGATATTGGAGGTGGTACATCTGATATCGTTTTTGCTCAAAGTAATGAGGTTAAATATATTACATCATTTAGATTTGCTGCAGATGCTATTTTTGGTGATGCTTATACAATCGGGAATGGCAATAATGGTATTATTAAACAATTTGGAGATAAATTAATTAAGAAAATAGATAATGATACTATAACTGCGATGTATGATGACATCAAAAATGGACCATCTAATGATATTGCATCATTTTTATTTTCGTTATCGTCTCACCCAGAAATAAAAGATGAACAATTGCGAAAAACAATTGATTTTAATAGAAATTTAAATTTAGATGGAACACAAAAAATAGTCTTTGTACTATTCTATGCAGCATTGATATATCATATTGCAAAAATAATGAAGGATAAAAATTTAGGAATGCCTCGTCATATTGCATTTAGTGGTAATGGTTCAAAAGTTCTTTCTGTTTTGGCAGAAGAAAACAAAATCCTAGAAAATTTCACTAAGCGTATTTTTGAATTAATTTTTGAAACTCAATATGATAGAAATGGATTAGGTATAATTTATGAACCACAAAAAAATCCCAAAGAATCTACGGCTAAAGGAGCAATACTTTATATGACTAGACCTGATTTTTATGATGATGTAATAAATCCGGAGGTAATAGTTGGAGGTAATGTTGCTGGTAAAACCTATGAAGATATAGCTAATTATTTAAATTTTAACGATTCCGAGATTGATATTGAGGAAACTGAAGATTTCTTTGATTTTGTTCTAGAATTAAACAAGAAATTTAATTTTACAGATCACTTTGGTGTTGATAGTAGATCGGTAAAAATTATGAAAGATAATTGTCGTAGAGATTTAGCTAATTATCTAAAAAATGGAATAGAAAGTAAGTTGGATGATGTTGATGATATGGATAAAGAGGTTGATGAAACATTGTTTTTCTATCCGTTAATAGGTTTATTAAATGAAATAGAATCTGAAATAGCTAAAGATAATCAATGAGAAAAATATTATTATTATTTAGTTTTATAATCAGTTGTGCATTTGTAAATGCACAACTGATTGATACTATTCGTTTTTACGAAGATTATAATCGTTTGCTAGATTCGGTTAATTGTATTTATGTGAAAACTTATTGTGAATACCATATAAGACATGGTGATTCTTAAAGCAAACAAAATGATTCTATTTCTTATGTAAATTATATAGGTCCTCGTTTGGATAAAGAGGTTTTACCATATGATACGTTGCTTCGCTTATTGATAGAAAATGGATGGAGTGCAACAGCAAATAATATTTTAAAGCCTTTATATTTAAATAAAAAAAATCAAACTCGAAGAATTGAAGATTTGTTATTTTTAGGAAGGATTAATAATGAAGAAAATGTGAAAATTCTATCGGAAATCCAAAACAGACTTCGAGCAGAGATTGAAAATAAGTATTCATTAAAATCAAATAAAACGGATATGATGTCATTAATTATAGCTATAGTTGCATTAGCAATAGCATTAATTGCTTTTGGATTACTTGTGTTTAATATGCTGAAAAAGAATAAGGGTCATAAAACTTCTTATCGGGAAGAAGTAAATGATATTAGTCGTATAAATACGTTTATAGAGCGAATACGAAAAATTGAACTGCAAATTAATCATTTGAATGCTTTAGATATCGCAGTTAAAGAGTTAGTTCGTGATGTTGAGGCATTGAAAAAAAATAATAATAAAAATACAAATAAAATAGAAGTATGTCAAGAAAAACAGCAGGTAGTATCAACTCAAACTGTGCAACAGCAATCAAGTAATTATATTTTATTAAAATCAATTTCTGCTGGGTATTTGAAAGAAAATGAAGGTGCGAGTGCTATGTTTCGTGCTTTTAATATAAATGGTCAAGAGGCTCAATTTGAATTCTATGGTGATGTTGATTATGCTATAGAAAATCAAGACACTATATTTACTGAAGAAATATGTAATTGTAGTGGACCTAAATATAACGCAAAAAAAGTTGAATCTATAAAGCCAGGTAAAATTCAGTTAGAGGGAAATGGCAAATGGAAAGTTATTATAAAAACAGAAGTTAAATTTAGTTAAATGTAAAATGATATGATTTCAGTAGAGTCACTCGGAGTTATAATAATTGTTGTTTGTTCAATTTTGCAATTTATATTTTTAATATCGACAAAAAAAAGACTTAATATCTTTAAAGATATTTTCCCTGAAAGTAAGCATCTAGATGTTGATATTAATGAATATTCGCAGCAAGTGCAAGGTATTAAAACAGCATATAAGAATCCAGTATTTAATACTATTATTGCATCATTAAATGAATATCTTTCAAATAATCAAGGTGCAGTTGTGGATTTTAATTTGATGAAAGATATTATAGAACGTAATAGTGATGCAGTTGAAGAAGAAATTGATTCTCAAATATCCTTGCCTATTAATATTGGTCTTATGGGAACAATGGTAGGTATTATATTTGGGGTTAGATCGTTGGTTAAAGCTGGTACATTAACTAAATTGGTAGCAGGGAATGCAGATAATATCGATGGTATTATTACTTTGTTAGATGGTGTTGGTATTGCGATGATAACAAGTATTATTGGTATCATTGTATCAACTTATTTGACTATATCATTTAAATTGGCGAAGAAAGAGGTTGAAGAAGAGAAAAATACTTTTTTAACTTGGATTCAGTCTAAACTTTTGCCTAAATTATCTTCAGATTTTGCTTCTGTCATAAACGAAATGACTTTGAGATTGGGCGTGTTTAATGAATCTTTTGCTTCTAATGTATCAGAAATTAACACTATATTGGAAGAAGTTAGGGATACAACTCGAGGGCAAGTTGATTTATTAAAAACTGTTGAGCAATTAAAAATTAATAGAATTGCTACCGCAAATATAGCTGTTTATGAGAAATTGAAAGATTGCACAGATGAAATAGGTGCATTAGGTGAGATGTTGAGTGCCTCTAAAGATTATGTGAAATCTGTTACTAAATTGAATGATAAGTTAGATAAAAGTGATGAACGTATAAAAACAATAGAAGAAATTGGAAAATTCTTCATTCAAGAGAGAAGTAATTTTTCTATTGTAAATAAGTATTTAGGACAAACAGAAGAAGCTTTATTTGAAAGTATTAAGATATTTAGAGAGAATACGGAAAAACAGTTTGGTGAATTGGTAGTTCATACTAATGAACAACGTAAACGTTATGAAAATGTTATAGCAGAAGAAACTGACGCATTGAAAAACCGAATGAAAGAATTGTCTATGATTACAGAAGAGTTGAAAAATCTGTCGGCAGTTAAGGCGACAATGGGTAATTTAGAAAAGGCAACAAAGGAACAGAACGCTAAAATTGATGCACTTACAAAATCAATAAAGGAATTAGCTTCTATTAAAACTGTAGGTGGCACATCATCTCCTTTGTCATTTTGGTCTTTATTGCCTAAGTGGGGTAAAATCGTTATACTTATCTTTTTAGGTTTTATTGTTTTTACTTGTATTGCTCATATTGTTTTTAATATTTTAGCCTTAGTTCTTAAGTAATAATGGGGAAAACTAAAAAAACTGCATATTTTTGGACTACATATTCTGATTTTATGTCAAGTCTATTTTTTGTAATGTTGGTTTTGTTTGTGTTGACTATAGTTCTATTATTTAGACGAATTAATGCAACAGAAACAGAGTTAAAAAAAATAAAAGAGATTAATGAATCTATTGAAAAAATAGATTCGACATATTTTGAATATGATTCGGAATATAAGCGACATACGTTGAAAAATATTCAAGTTTCATTTAATGTCAATAGTTCTGATATTGAAGATATAGACCCAAATGATCGAGAGCATTTGAAAAAAGCAGGGCAAGCTATTGTGACGTTTATGAAAGAGGCTCAAAAAGAATTGCCATCAGCTAAATATTTATTGATTGTTGAAGGTCAATCATCTAAGGATAATTATAGATATAATTATCGTTTAAGTTATGAAAGAGCTTTATCTTTAGTTCAATTTTGGAGTTTAAATGGTATCTCTTTTGATGGTTTACCTTGTGAAGTTATTATATCAGGGAGTGGTCAAGCCAGTAAGTTTAGAGTAAAACCTGATAATGCTAAAAATAAGAAAAATCAACGATTTGTAATACACATAATACCTAAGCCTGGAATAATTGAATAATTTTATGAAACATAAAGTTTTTTTATTGGTTGCTTTTATCGTAATTTCATTTGTATCTTGTATTGAGAATCCAAAACCTAAAATGGAAAATAGGAAAATAAGAAATGCTATTGTCATTGGTAATAAGAGACCTATTTACGACCCTGATGTTTTGGTGAAACGTGATACTGTGATTGTTTATGAAAGAGATAGTATATTTTTGCCAGATTGTCCATCTAGTGAACGTAAATATTCTTATTGGTATACTGATGGCTCAATGAATGAAGATATGCTAAATGAAACTTGTGATTTTAATATGGCATATACACGTAAATTTGCTATAGATATAGCAGCTCGGTATTCAGGTAATTTTAGTATAGAGCAAGCTTGTGAAATATATACATATTGTATGTCTCGTTGGGGATACGTAAATGATCCTTATGGTCAAGAATATGTTGCATCTGCATCGGAAACAATTTGTGCAAATTTGAGAGGCGATTGCGATGATTTTGCAGTTCTTATATCATCTTTGATGATGGCAGTTGGAGGGAATGCACGTATTGTAATAGTGCCAGGACATGCATATGCTGAACTTGATGTAACCAATTTGGGTTCGGAATATGAAATTTTAAATAAAATAAAGAAGCATTCTTCTGAATATGTTTCGCAGATATATACGACAAGAGATCATGATAGAGTTTGGCTTAGTATGGATTGGGGCGAAGGTAAGAAGCATATAGGGCAAAATTATACAGTTAAATCAAATGTATTTGACCTATATATGTACTCGAATCAGTCTTGGCATTGGGAACAAATTTATAAGTAATAGTTAATGAGAAAAGTAAAAAAGACATCCTATTTTTGGACGACATATTCTGATTTTATGTCTAGTCTATTTTTTGTGATGTTAATATTGTTTGTTTTATCTGTTGTTTTGGTAATTAATAAAACAAAAGTATTAGTGGAACAAAATAATGAATTAACAGAGGCAAAGCAAAGAATAGAAAAACAAAAATTAGAATTAGAACATCAGCAAGAGCAATTAAAAAATATACTTGAAGCAACACAAAATGAACTTGATAAAATAAAACAACTTAATGAATCAATTGAAAAAATTGATGATAGATTTTTTATTTATAACTCTAAATTTAAAAGGCACACATTGAAGGAAGATATTAAAGTATCTTTTGAAAAATATAAAAGTGATATTTATGCCAAGACAATATCGCAAAATACGAGATTAAAGTTAGATTCCGTAGGTTATGCAATATATAATTTTATGCTTGCTGCACAAAAAGAAATTCCAGAAGCAGAGTATCTTTTAATTGTGGAAGGGCAGGCATCTAAAGATTCTTATTCTAAAAATAATGAATTAAGTTATGAAAGAGCATTGGCTTTAGTAAATTATTGGAAATCTAAAGGTATTTTGTTTTATTCTTATAAAAATGGTTTCGAAGTAAAAGATAATTTACCATTTGAATTGATAGTTTCAGGTAGTGGTATATCTAGTGAATTTAGAGAGATAGAAGAGCAAGATAATCAGCGATTTGTTATTCATATCATACCTAAACCAGGATTGTTAAATTAATTAAATATTGTGTTATGAAAAATGTAAAATTTTATTTTTGTTTACTTATTTGTATTTTAATCTTTTGTTCTTGTGAAAATAAACAAACTCCAATTAAAAAATTAGAGAAATTGGATAGAACTTTAGTGCAACAGTCTGAATCTTTTACTGAGCAAGATTGGGAAAATGCACTGATGGAGTACGAATAAATCGAGCAAGAGTTGTCTATGTACAATTATACAGACGAAGAGTTGCGCCAGATTGGAAAAATGAAGGGACGTTTGTTGGCGAAAATATCTAAAGAGTATCTAAATAAAACTATGGATGAAGTTGATTCTTACTTGAAAATGTTTGAAGGTGCGCTTGAGGGGTTTATGGAAGAACTTGGGTCTGCATTGGATGGCGAAGAAGATTATAATGAATAATATTTTGTGGATATGACAACACAACAAAAAATTCAGATAGTTGGTGCAATTATTCTTTTGTTATGTATATTGCCGATGCCTTATGGCTTTTATATGATAGTTAGATTAGCTACTACTATTATAGCAGGATATTTAGCGTATAATTATTATAATCAAAAGAAGCAACAATTGGCTATAACTTTTTTAGTTATAGCTTTGTTGTTTCAACCATTTCTTAAATTTGCTTTAGGAAGAGAAATTTGGTTAGTCGTAGATATTATTGTCGCAATATTATTACTGATTTTGGCATTGAGGAAGAAGTAGTTTAATAGTTTTACACAGTTTATGAAAAGTTTTTTTGATTTTATTGTGTTAATTGGGCGTGTGTTGTTTTTTGTGTGGATATGGTTGGGTGGTAAGTGGGATTGAATCTATTGTAATGATTATTAAAAAAAGTTAGAATATTATGAAAAAGTTATTAGTTTTGATAGTGGCTACTATGGTTTTGGTTGCTTGTGGAAATAATAAGCAAGAGCAAAAAACTTCAAGAGTGGAAAGGGTTGGTGTGCCAAAGGAATTGGAAGCAAAGTTTTTTGATTCGTTTGAAGGATTGTATGATTATTTGTCTGCTCCTATTGATTCTACGAATAGAGTAGCTTTGCCAGAGCGTTGGTTTGTGATGCCAGAACGTTGTAAGGATAATGAGATGATGGTGAGATTGGTGGATGATTATAATGCGTTTGCGGTATTGAACGAAATTCGAAGTATAGTTGAAGAAGGTATGCGTTTTGATATAGAACAAAAAAAAAGAATTGAGAGTATAGATTGTAGTGTAGTTTCAAATCCAAAGGTTGTTGAATGGTTGAAAGATGTTAGATTTAAAGCTCTAGATTTTAGTGGTGATTATACAAGTGAAGAGAAGGATGAGGCTTTCTTTAATGTATATTGGGAGATTAGTGATAAATTGATGCAAGAGTATCATGTGTCAACTTTTACTGATTTGACTGTTGAGGAATATACTGAGAGATTGACGAGAACAAATTTTGTGGCGGAATATGATTCTTTAGCTCAATTTGCTTGTTCGGGCGATAGTCTTTATTTGAATGACCGTATTTGGGATATTGCAGAATGTGGTGATATAACTGCTAAATGTTTGCATGCTTATCTATATTTGTGGGCGGTAAATAGAGGCGAGTCGCACTTTCTTCCTGTTTTAGAATATTTGATGGAGCAGAAAGAGGCGTCTCCTTATTTGCCACTAGTTTGGAGATGTTGGCGTTGTATTTATCAAGAATATATGGGTGGTATATCGAAAGATTCGGATATTTATAATGATTATTATAATGCAAGGAGACTTCAGTGCGCACAGACTTTGTTTGACTATGTTGAGAAACATCCAGAAGATGGTGTGATGATAAATGAATTTTTAGTTTTAGCAACTAATTTTGATATTTTCCGTTATGGGGCTTTTGATTTTGGCAATCAAGTGGCGGTTGAACGTTATGAAATATTGCCTATGTGTGGATTTGGTGAAGATGAGGAATAGTATTGTAGAATAAAAAAACAACCGAGTTAGTTGGAGTGGCTAACTCGGTCGTTTTTTTATGAGAGTTTGGTGGTATTATTTTGCAGGTTGGGTAGTGGCGTTGTTGGCGTTGCCCATTTCGCACGAGCCTGTGAATTGTGCTTCTGGTTCGATGCTGAGGATTTTGGTTTTGATTTGTCCCCATATTTTTGAGGTGGCTTTGAGTGATAGTGTGCCACTTACTACCATTTTACCATTTATATTACCCATCACCTCGGCATTAGCACAATCTACATTGCCTTTGATATTGCCTTGTTGACCTACTACTATTTTGCCTTTGCAAATTAAATCGCCTTCTAATTCACCATCAATGCGAATGTCGCTATTTGTGGTAATTGTTCCCACAATTTTGGTACCTTGGGCAATGATGTTGTGCCCAATTCCTGTAGGTATAACTTCTTTTCCCATAATATTTTTTGATTTGAAATTTGAAACTTGAAACTTGAAATTTGAAAGTTATATGCCGAATGGATTTTTCAACTTTTAAATTTCAATTTTCAACTTCTCAAATGTGTTTACTTTGGTTTTGTCGTATTTACATTCTACTTTGACGTAGTTTTCGGTAAAACCATACATTTGGTCGCCTTTTTTTGAGTCTTCCCAAAGGACTATGGCTTCTTTACCTTGTTGGCTATTGTAGAATGCTGAGAGTTTAGCATCTGATAGTTGTTGTAGTATTTCGTTGCGACGGCGGCGTTCGTTCATCGGTACGATAGGTGTGATGTTGAGCGCTTTTGTACCAGCTCGTTCGGAGTAAGTAAATACGTGTAATTGACTTATGTCGAGACTTTCGATGAATCGTTTGCATTCTTCGAAGAGTTCGAGAGTTTCGCCTCGCACGCCTACCATGACATCAACGCCGATGAACGCATTCGGCATTACTTGCTTGATTTTATTTATCTTATAAGCAAAGAGTGTAGTGTCGTATTTGCGATGCATGAGTTTGAGAAGTTCGTCACTTCCGCTTTGTAGTGGAATGTGGAAATGCGGAGCAAAATGGCGTGATGATGCAACAAAATCTATTATTTCGTCGGTCAATAGATTTGGTTCGATGCTTGAAATGCGGTATCTTACATCGGCATCTATTGCATCAAGGGCTTTTATTAGGTCGAAGAATGTTTCGCCTGTGCTACGACCGAAATCTCCTGTGTTTACACCTGTCAATACTATCTCTTTAGCTCCATCAGCAATAGCGTTTTTGGCTACTTCTATAGTCTCGGCTATTGAGGCATTGCGGCTACGACCTCGTGCGAATGGGATAGTGCAGTAGGTGCAGTAGTAGTCGCATCCGTCTTGTACTTTGAGGAAGTGTCGAGTACGGTCATCAGCACTGCATTCGGGACGGAAATTGCGTATTTGGGCTGTGCGAACGACATGGTATTCGGCTTGTTGTTTTTTCTCTATATTATCAATGAAGTCGGTTAATATAACTTTTTCGTTGGCACCAAGTACCAAATCTACTCCCTCGATATTAGCTATTTCTTCTGGTTTTAGTTGAGCATAGCATCCAGTTACAACAACGTAGGCGTGAGGGTGTTTTTTTATCATACGATGAATCATCTGACGACCTTTTTTGTCGGCAGTGTCAGTCACCGAGCAAGTGTTGATAATCACGACATCTGCCTCTTCGCCTGCTTTGCATGGTATGAATCCAATTTCGCGGAGTTGGCGTCCGAGAGCAGATGTTTCGGCAAAGTTGAGTTTGCAACCGAGAGTTTGAAATGCGATTTTCTTATTTTGGAATAGTGCAGTATCTATCATAATTATGCAAAGTTACGATTTTTTATTCTTTTGAGCAAGGAAAATTTCCTTAAATTTCCTAAATATACATTTATGTTTTGTATTTTATATATTTATAGTGTGTGTTTGTTTGTTTTTTTTTTTGTAAATTTGTAGCCGATTAGGAGTTGGAAATAGGGAGTAGGGAGATTTGGTATTTCAATAAAAAATGATATATGAAAAAAGTAGTTATAGCAGTAGATTCGTTTAAGGGTTCTTTGTCGGCTACAGAGGTGGCAGAGGCGCTAACTAAAGCTTTTAATGACATAGTGCCTGAATGTGAAGTACACTCTTTGCCGTTGAGTGATGGCGGAGAAGGCTTGACAGAGGTATTGGTTAATCATCTTGGAGGTCGTTATCATACTATTGATGCGTTTGACCCTTTGATGCGACCTATCAAAGTGCAATTTGGTGCAGTTGGTCGTTGTGCTATTATTGAAATGGCAACAGCGGCAGGTCTTACTTTGTTGTCGGAAGAAGAACGTAATCCGATGAATACTACCACATACGGTGTGGGTGTTATGATGCAAGCTGCATTGGATTTGGGTTATCGTAAAATGTTGATTGGTATTGGAGGTAGTGCAACTAACGATGCTGGTCTTGGGGCTATGCAGGCGTTGGGATTGCGTTGTTATAATTCGCAAGGTCGTGTTATTAAAACTCCGATTACTGGTGCAATGCTTCAAGATGTTACACATCTTGATTTGACTTCACTTAAACGTAAAATGGCTGATATTGAGTTGACTGTGGCCTGTGATGTGCAAAATCCGTTGTTTGGTCCACAAGGGGCGGCAATGGTTTATGGACCACAAAAAGGAGCTAATGAAGAAGAGGTTAAAATGCTTGATGCAGGTTTGCGCCATATTAGTCATGTTTGGCGTCGTTGTTGTGGTGTAACGGTTGAAAATCAACCTTGTATGGGTGCTGCTGGAGGTTTTGGTGGTGCGTTTGCTGCTCTTTTGAATGCTAAACTTCGTTCGGGTATTGATTGTATTCTTGATATTCTTGATTTTGATAATTTGGTAGATGAGGCAGACTTGGTGATTACAGGTGAGGGTACGATTGATGCGCAGTCGTTGATGGGAAAAGCATTGACAGGGTTGCTTCGTCGCTCGAATCAAGCAGGAGTGCCTGTATTGGCTATAGCTGGACAGATTGTTGACCGCGAGGCTATTATTCGTGCTGGTGTGTCGGAATGTTTGGAGGTTTCGTCTCGTTCGATTTCGATAGAGGAGGCTATGCAACCTGATATTGCGCGTCAGAATATTATTTCAGTTATTTCTAATTGGATTAAAGTGGATTGAAAAAAATATTTTTTATATTGATTTTGAGTTTCCTGTATTTGAGTCGAGTTTTGGCTCAGGTACAGGAAATTTTGCCTTCGGGGGTAGCTCCAGCGGGGGCAGATGTGGTGTTTACGGAGAGGTGGTTGGCTTTTTCGAATCCTGCAATTTTGTCGAGAGAGGAGAGGGTGGTTGCGTCGGTGGGGTATGAAAATAGATATTTTGCAGAGGAGTTATCGGATGAATATTTGTCGGTGGCGGTACCGACTAAGTATTTTAATGTTGGGGCTGCGTTTAATTTTTTTGGTTATGCAGATTATCATGAGATGATGGCGGCGCTAACTATGGCTCGGAAGTTTGGAATAGTTGCTTTTGGTGTTGAGTTTGATTATTTTAATATGTTTTTGCCTGATGAGGTGGGGTATAGGCATGCTTTTACTGCGCAGGTGGGATTGCAAGTGGATGTGACGGAACGGTGTGTGTTGGGTTTTAGAATGTTTAATCCTTCGTTTACGCAGATTGATTATAATGATGTGGCTCGGAGGTTGCCTGTGATGATGCATGTTGGGTGTAATTATTGGTTTATTGATGATTTGGATGTTTTGGTGCAGGTAGGGTATGTGCTTAATCGGGGTGTTGATTGGGCTGTGGGTATGGAGTATAGGATTATGCCTGAATTGCTCGTGCGTGTGGGTGCTCGAGGTGCTGATTATGTTATTCCGTCGCTTGGTGTTGGGATTGGTTTTGCTGGATTTAGGTTTGATTTGATGGCTGAGGCTGATTTGCGGATTGGGATGTCGTTGTTGTCGAATTTGGCTTATAGATTTTAGTTTTTAGGGGGGGCTTATTGTATTTTTAGGGGTGTTTTGAAGGTAGGGTGAAGGTTGCTTGCAGTATGCTGTATCCTATATTTAAATTTGGGAGGACTTATTGTATTTTTTGAATGAAATTTGGAATGAAAATTAGTCTCGGCAGAAGGTTGTTTTTTGCGATATTGATGTTGATGATGTCGATGTCGGTGGTGTGTGCTGAGAGGTTTTCGTTTGATGAATTTTATAATTTGGTGTTGAGTTATTTGGGTGAAGATGAAGAGGGGGAGGCGTTGGATGTGCAGGATTTGGAGTTGAAGTTGAGGAGGGCGTATGATAATCCGATTGATTGGAATAGGGCAACGCGGCAGCAGTTGGAGGATTTGGTGTTTGTTAGTGGCGAGCAGATTGAGGAGTTGTTGTTTTATGCCGATTATTATGGTCCGGTGCGCTCGTTGTCGGAATTGAGGTTGGTGCATGATATAGAGTCGCCTTTGCTGTTGTTGCTTCCATCGATTTTGTATGTTGCTGAGACATCGGATACTACGCGCTGGGTGGATGCATTTAGATATTTAAAGCATGAGGTAGTGTTGCGTTCGGATGTGACTTTAGAGTCACGTAGAGGTTATCGAACAGGGCATTATTTAGGGAGTCCGTTTAGATTGTTTGGGCGGTATGATTTAGAGGTAGGTAATAATTTTAGAGTGGGATTGACGGCTGAATCGGATGCTGGAGAACCTTGGTTTGTGCATGGAGGTCGAGGTTTTGACCTTTATAGAGGTTATGTGGAGGCTTCGAATTTGTCGTTGGTAAGTCGTGCTGTGGCTGGGGCGTATCGTGTAGGTTTTGGGCGTGGATTATTGTTTGGACAGCAGGTGTATGGCGACAGATTGTCGCAAGTGTTGAGTAGGTCGGGTGGGGCGTATGGTGTGAGTGGTTATAGTGGTGTTTCGGAATTGGCAACTCTTGTTGGAGCTGCTGCGGTTATTGAAATAGATAAATTTTCTATAACGCCATTTTATGGTTATACGTCGCTTGATGCGGATACTGCAGGAGGTGTATGGCATTCGTATTCAACATCGGGGTATCATAGGTCGGAGGGTGAAATGGCGAGGTGTTCGGCATTAGGTTTGCATACTATGGGTGTTAATGCTATTTATGCTCAGCGATTTTTTAATGTGGGATTGACTGCTTATGGCGGATTTTTTACATTGCCTGCGATTGTAGGAGGTGGTGATTGGTCAGCTATGGATTTTGAGGGGCAGAGACAGTGGGGTGTGTCGTTAGATTATGGGTTTCATAAAAGTAAAGTGTGGTTTTCGGGCGAAACAGCTATAGCGCAAGGTGTTTCGGTGGCGACGACTAATACGTTGTTGATTCGTCCGTTAGGTGAATTGCAATTTGCGTTAAATCATCGTTATTTTTCGCGATATTATCATGCGTTTTGGGCAAATTCGGCATCGTCGTTATCGGGGGTAAATGGAGAGCATGGGGCGAGTTTTGCTATGCAAGTACCTTTAGGTAAGGCAAAGGATTTGTCGTTTTTGGCAGATGTATATAAGCCTTTATGGGCATCAACGACAATGTCGGCTACGCAAGTGGGATATGAGTTGCGTTCGCAATTTCAGGGTGTATTTGCTTTGGATAAAACAGTTTATGCATCGTTGCGTTATAAGGTGAGACCTGTGTGGTATAGGGCGGATGATTGGCTTATTTCGAAATCGGCGATAGATAGAGTGGGTCAGTTGTATTTGAAATTTTCGTATGTAGCAAGTGGTTGTCGGTTTGTGGCAGGAGCGCAAGCTAATATTGCGCAGGAGAGGATTTTGGGTAAATTCACCAAGCCTGAGTTTGGGTGGTTGTTTTATCAAGATGTATCGTATGATGTGAGTGTAATTCCTTTGCGATTGAAGGCTCGTATGGTGTTGTATGGTGCGCCAACGTGGGCAAATAGATTTTATTTATACGAATCGGATGTGCCGATGTCGGGTTATACTCCAGCACTTTATGGTTCGGCATTTAGGTGGTATGTGATGGCTGATTATAAATTTAAGTTTGGATTGACTGCAGCATTGCGCATTGCGCAAACCATCTATTCTGATAGGGAGGTTATTGGCTCATCGCATGATCAGATAGATAAGCCTCATAAGACAGATATTCATGTTTTATTTTCTTATAAAATAAAATATCGTAAATCTCGTTAAAGTCAAATAAAATTAGTAACTTTGCATAATTGATAAATATTTCTCAATTTTCAATTTTTAACTTTAGTATGAATGGTGATATAAAATTGTATGAACTTCTCGAACAATTAGGTATCGAGTATCAGTATATTGAACATCCCGAAGCTCCAACTATTGAAATTGCAAAGCAATATTGGGCGGGGCATGACGCACGGCATTGTAAAAACTTATTTTTCCGTAATCACAAGGGAAATCAGCACTATTTGGTGTTGCTTGATTGTGATGCAGAGATGAATATTCATGCAATAGAGCAACAATTGCATCAGGGTAAATTGTCGTTTGCTTCACCTGAGCGACTTATGCGTTATTTGGGTGTTAAGCCAGGTTCGGTTACTCCGTTTGGACTTATCAATGATGAGGAACATCATGTTATTGTGTTTGTTGACCGTAATTTACAACAAGCTGAACGAGTGTCGTATCACCCATGTGAGAATACAGCATCATTGATTATTAAACGTATAGACCTTGAGCGTTTTCTTGATTATCAAGGTAATCGTTGGGAATGGGTTGATTTGTATTAATTATTAAGTAATTTATTATGAAAAAGATATTTTTGCGTGTTTGTAATTTTATATTGTTTTCTGTTCTTGCTTGTTTTGGTGTATCATCGACTAAGCAAGTGATGGCTATGTATGGAGTTCCTGCAGGCGAATTTCAAGTTTCGGGGCGAGTGGAAAATCTTAAGTCGAAGCCTATAAAGAAGATAGAGGTAGAGGTGCAAGATTTGCAATATCGTTTGTTGGGAGTAGATACTACAGCAAAAGATGGAGTGTTTCAGATTGATTATCGTGGATGGCCACATCGTGAAGTATATTTGATTTCTAAAGATATAGATGGTTGTCGTAATGGGGCATATAAGTCAGATACTACGCTTGTGAAGCTTGATTATCCTCAACAAGGTTGGAATCAAGGAAAAGCTATAGCAAAGAAGAATGTGGTGTTGAAATATAAATCAGAAAGTAAAAATAGTAGATATAAAAGATAAGAGGCGCAAAATTTTGCGCCTCTTATCTTTTATATTTTTTTTTGTTATTTCCTATTAAGCGAAAACCTATGGATGCTTGCACGATTTGGGATGGTTTTTTATTTAAAACTTCACCATCTGCATTTCGTATTTTGAAAATATCTTGTATTATATTATAACGAGCGTCAAGTGTGATTTTCCAAATATCGAAGCCAATTCCACAATCGAGTGCTAAACGAGTCTCTCGTATTTCTTGGGTAAATGTTTCAAAAGTAATATCGTTTAATTCTCCTATATTAAAATTGAATTTAGGACCAGCCATTACTCTTATTTTGAACATTTTGGTATTAACTAAGTGTACACCTAATAATACAGGTACTTCGACTGTGTGTAAATTATGTTTATTTGGAATATTGTTTATGCTTGGTTGGTAGTTGAAGTAGTTGTAAAATGCTTCAGGTTGGACAAACCAAGTACGGCCTAAACGCATATAAATACCTAAATGTCCGCCATTTTGGAGATTGTTGGATATATTGAAAGTCTCTTTGTATGACTGATTTTGCTCTAAAATAGAACTATATCCAGCCTTTACTCCAATAGAGCACCATTGAGCTAATATTTGTATTGAGCTGATAATTAAAATTGTAGTTATAAGAAGTAGTTTTTTCATAAATTGTTTTAGGTTTTTGTAATAACAACGCAAAGTTACAAAAAAAATTGCTATCTCCATATTAAAAAAATATAAAGATAGCAATATTTATAAAAAATTAGGATATTATAATTTATTTTTCCCAATCGAGGATTACTTTACCGCAAATACCAGATTCCATTACGTCGAAACCTTTTTGGAAATCGTCAACAGAGAAGTGGTGAGTGATTACAGGAGTAAGGTCGAGACCAGAAACCAACATTTGTTGCATTTGATACCAAGTTTCCCACATTTCGCGACCATAGATGCCTTTGATAGTGAGCGATTTGAAGATGATGTCGCTCCAATCGACAGTTGTTGTAGGAGGGAGGATACCAAGTTGTGCGATTTTAGAACCGTTGTACATATTAGCAACCATGTCGCGGAAAGCGATAGGAGAGCCTGACATTTCGAGACCTACGTCGAAGCCACGGATGCCGAGTTTTTCCATTGCGCCGGCAACAGTTTCGCCTTTAGCAGCGTTGACAGTCATAGTAGCACCCATTTTTTTAGCGATGTCGAGGCGGTAGTCGTTCAAGTCGGTAACAACTACGTTTTTAGCACCAGCAAAGCGAGCGATAGCAGTAGCCATAGTGCCGATAAGACCAGCACCAGTGATGAGAACGTCTTCGCCTAACAATGGGAATGACAATGCAGTGTGAGTTGCATTACCGAATGGGTCCATGATAGCAGCCATATCGTCAGAGATACGGTCGTCGAGTTTCACTACGTTAGACTCAGGGATGCAGAGGTATTCAGCGAAAGCACCGTCGCGGTTAACACCAACACCGATGCTATTTTCGCAGATGTGTTCTTTGCCACGGCGGCAGTTACGGCAGTGACCACAAGCGATGTGACCTTCGCCAGTAACGCGGTCGCCCACTTTGATGTTTTTAACGCCAGGACCAACTTCGGCAACAACACCTACGTATTCGTGACCGATTGTCATTGGAGTTTTGATAGTTTTTTGACTCCATTCGTCCCATTTGTATATGTGAAGGTCGGTACCGCAAATAGCAGTTTTTTTGATTTTGATGAGTACGTCGTTAACGCCTACTTTTGGCATTGGAACATCTTCCATCCAAATACCTTTGGTTGCTTCTTTTTTTACTAAAGCTTTCATATTTAATTAGATTTTAGTTGTAAGTAGAAAGTCGTAAGAAATTAAAATCTTACTACTTACTACTTACTACTTTTTATAGGTTTATTATTTAATTACGCCGAGTTCTTTACCGATTTTAGTAAATGCAGCGATAGCTTTGTCGAGGTGTTCTTGTTCGTGAGCAGCTGACAATTGAACGCGGATACGAGCTTCGTTTTTAGGAACAACAGGATAGAAGAAACCAGTTACGTAGATGCCTTCTTCTTGGAGGCGAGCAGCCATTTGTTGTGAAAGTTTAGCATCGTAGAGCATTACTGCGCAGATAGCTGATTGTGTAGGTTTGATATCGAAACCAGCAGCAAGCATTTTTTCACGGAAGTAGTCAGTA
>JAZOUT010000155.1:0-12368 GCA_045658305.1 Candidatus Aphodosoma sp.
CCTCAAACGCTACAACGTTAAAATCCAAACAGCTCAAGTTGATGCCGACAACGTAGAAGACCTCGTGGCTCTATTCAAAAGCTTCGGTCCTAAAATCGTTATCAACGTTGCCCTTCCTTATCAAGACTTAACTATCATGGAGGCTTGTCTCCAAGCTGGTTGCAACTATCTCGATACTGCCAACTACGAGCCTAAAGACGAAGCTCACTTCGAATACTCTTGGCAATGGGCCTACCACGACCGTTTCAAAGAAGCCGGCCTCTGCGCTATCCTCGGTTGCGGTTTCGACCCAGGCTGCTCTGCTGTCTACACTGCCTATGCTGCTAAACACCACTTCGACGAAATGCACTACCTCGACATCGTCGACTGCAACGCTGGCGACCACCACAAAGCATTCGCTACTAACTTCAACCCTGAAATCAACATCCGCGAAATCACTCAAAACGGACGCTACTGGCAAGACGGACAATGGGTTACTACTGGTCCACTCGAATTCCACCAACCTATTACATACCCTGAAATCGGTCCTCGCGAATCATACCTCCTCTACCACGAAGAGTTGGAATCTCTCGTTAAAAACTTCCCAACTATCAAACGTGCTCGTTTCTGGATGACATTCGGACAAGAATACCTCACTCACCTCCGCGTAATCCAAAACATCGGTATGGCTCGTATCGACGAAATAGACTACAACGGTCAGAAAATCGTACCTCTCCAATTCCTCAAAGCCGTGCTCCCTGCACCTGAAGAACTTGGCGAAAACTACACTGGCTACACCTCTATCGGTTGCCGCATCCGTGGTATCAAAGACGGCAAACCTCGCACTTACTACATCTACAACAACTGCTCACACCAAGAGGCTTATCGCGAAACTGGCACTCAAGGCGTTAGCTACACAACAGGTGTTCCTGCAATGACTGGTGCTTATATGTTCCTCACTGGCGAATGGACTGGCGCTGGCGTATTCAACGTTGAAGAATTCAACCCAGACCCATTCCTCAAAAAAGTAGCCGAAAGCGGTCTCCCTTGGCACGAAGTCATCGATGGCGACCTCGAACTCTAATACATTCAAAACAATCAACATAAAAACTCACTACAACCCATGTAGTGAGTTTTTTTTACTTTACATCCCACACCCCAACCAATCACACCCTACTTTCTCAAACACACACTCTCAGTGTGTATTCCCATCTCCTAACCTCAAGCAAGGTGCAAGCAAACTGCAAGCAACGAAACCGTCAAAAACCAACACACACTCACAGTGTGTATTCAACAAAAAAAAAATCCACACCACCTCTTGCTCATATCAAAAAAATATACTACCTTTGCACCCGAACTCGAATGGTGGTGTCCGGTAACGCCTCTTCAGGCTACCGTGGCTGAGATTATACACATTGCACCAGTACAGATAATGCTGACGCTGGAAGTTTGGAGTGTATTTAACGTAAATTATCCATTCATAGATAATTTACGTTTGTTTTTTTTTAGAAAAACGATAAAATTCGTTCATAAAAAAATACAAATCATATACCACTATTTAGAGTAAATAGTAACTCAAAAAATAGTGGTATGAATCAACAAAAATCCTATCCAATTGTCCTATCAATTGCCGGCTCCGACTCTTCTGGTGGAGCTGGAATTCAAGCCGATCTCAAAACTTTCTCCGCTCTTGGTGTCTATGGCGCAACTGCCATAACAGCCATCACTGCGCAAAACACTCAAGGTGTTCACGCGCAATTTGCTCTTCCCCCTCAACTTGTCTACGACCAAATCATTGCCGTAATCGACGACCTTCGCCCCTCTTTCATCAAAATAGGCATGCTCGCTAATTACAATATTGTTCTCGCTGTTGCTGAAGCTCTTAGCCTCTATTCTATCCCTATCATTCTCGACCCTGTCATCGTTTCTACCAGTAGTCACCGACTTCTATCGGTCGATGCGCAAGAGATTATCAAAGAAAAACTTCTCCCCCTATCGACTCTCATCACGCCCAACATTCCCGAAATGCAGGCACTCACCTCTATGTCTCTATCCACTTTAGCAGATAAAACATTTGCCGCTCAACATCTTATAAATTATGGTGCTAAAGCAATTCTCCTCAAAGGCGGTCACGAAGAGGGCAACACCAAAACCGACATTCTATTCACTCAATCGGCTGACGGACTACAATCCACCCTATTTTCTGCCGCCACTATTCCCACTCAAAACACTCACGGCACCGGATGCACCCTATCATCTGCCATAACTGCGTTTATGGCACGCGGACTCGACCTAAAACAAGCCATCTCCTATGCCAAAGAATACATATCACAAGCCATAGCCGCTGGCGCCGACATCAAAATCGGACAAGGTTTTGGCCCTGTCAACCACGGCTTTAACCCTCTAAAAATGAAGATCAATAATTAATTTAAATCCGAATGGTAATTCTCAATTTTCAATTCTCAATTCTCAATTCTCAATTCAAAATGAATAACCTCAAACTCCAATTCATCACTCACTACACCGACCGCTACTCCTACGTCGACTCTGCTCGCATTGCCCTCGAGGGTGGTTGCCGTTGGATTCAACTACGAATGAAGGATGCCGAAGAATCTATGGTAGAAGAAACTGCCCTCGTAGTACAACAATTGTGTCGTGCCTACAACGCTACGTTCATCATCGACGACAATGTCGGTCTTGCAAAAAAAATCAAAGCCGACGGAGTGCATCTCGGCAAAAACGATATGCCTATTACCGAAGCCCGCAAAATACTTGGTCCTCACTTCATTATAGGAGGCACAATCAACTCTTTCGATGATGTTCTTCATCACCTACAAGGCTCTACACCCGACTATTTCGGATGTGGTCCGTTCCGCTTTACATCTACTAAGAAAAACCTCGCACCTATCCTCGGCTACGATGGCTACAAACTCATACTCAAGCAAATGCACGACAACAACATCCACATTCCGCTCGTCGCTATAGGGGGTATTCGCAAGTCCGACATCCCTCAATTGCTACAAAATGGCGTCAACGGCATTGCCCTCAGTGGCTCTATCCTCAATGCCGAAAATCCAATCCTCGAAATGCAAGAAATCATCAATACCATTAACCAATATTAATAGAAAAAACTATGAAATCCGACTTCAAAATTTCTTATCCTGGCTCTCAAAAGGTGTACCTGAATGGTAATATACACCCGAGCGTAAAGGTTGGCATGCGCATGGTGACGCAATTGCCTACTGTCTCAATCAAAGATGGCGAACGCATCGAAACGCCTAACCCATCTGTCTACATCTACGACACATCGGGCCCTTATGGCGACAACGACACTGTTATCGACCTCGAAAAAGGTTTGCCTCATCTGCGCAAAGCATGGATCGACGAGCGCAATACCCTCGATGCCAACAATGTATCTCAGATGTATTATGCCAAGAAGGGCATCATCACGCCCGAAATGGAGTATGTAGCCATCCGCGAAAATATGAATTGCCAATCGCTTGGCATCAACACTCACATCACGCCCGAATTTGTATGCAGAGAGGTTGCCGAGGGCCGAGCTGTCATCCCGGCTAACATCAACCACCCCGAGGCTGAACCTATGATTATTGGTCGCAATTTCTTGACTAAAATAAATGCCAACATCGGCAATTCGGCTACTTCATCAAGTATCGAAGAAGAGGTCGAAAAGGCCATTTGGAGTTGCAAATGGGGAGCCGACACTATTATGGACCTATCTACAGGCCCTAACATCCACGAAACGCGCGAATGGATTCTACGCAATAGTCCCGTTCCTATCGGCACTGTGCCTATCTATCAAGCTATGGAAAAGGTCAATGGCAAAGCCGAAGATCTCACTTGGGAAATTTATCGCGATGTGCTCATCGAACAATGCGAGCAAGGTGTCGATTACTTCACTATCCACTGTGGAATCCGTCTAAAAAATGTTATGCTCGCTGCCGATCGCCTCACTGGCATTGTTAGTCGTGGTGGTAGTATCATCTCCAAATGGTGCCAGACTCACCAAAAAGAGAGTTTCCTCTACGAACACTTTGACGATATTTGCGACATTGTTGCTCGCTACGATGTTGCCCTCTCGCTTGGCGATGGCTTGCGTCCGGGCAGTATCTATGATGCCAACGACAAGGCGCAGTTTGCCGAATTAGACACTATGGGCGAACTTGTCGAACGTGCTTGGGCTAAGAACGTACAAGTCTTCATCGAAGGCCCTGGCCATGTTCCTATGCACAAAATCAAAGAAAATATGGAACGCCAAATCGAGAAATGCCACAATGCTCCGTTCTACACTTTAGGTCCTCTCGTCACCGACATTGCTCCTGGCTACGACCACATTACATCAGCTATCGGCGCTGCTCAAATCGGTTGGTATGGCACTGCTATGCTTTGCTATGTCACTCCTAAAGAGCATCTTGCGTTGCCTAACAAGGATGATGTGCGCGAAGGGGTTGTTGCATTCAAACTTGCCGCTCACGCTGCCGACCTTGCAAAACAACATCCGGGTGCTGTCATTCGCGACAATGCTCTCAGCAAGGCTCGCTACGAGTTCCGTTGGAAAGACCAATTCAACCTTAGCCTCGACCCCGAACGTGCGTTAGAATACTACAAATCATCTAACAACGTAGGTGGCAAATATTGCACTATGTGTGGCCCTAACTTCTGCGCTATGAAAATCAGCCACACCCTCTGCGATGAATAACAGCTAAATTAAAGAAATTACATTAGTCCTCGAAGAGGGCAAACTATGCTTAACTGCGGGTGACCGAAGGGAACCTGCAGAACAAACGAATATAATCTTATCTCGTCCCCAACGGGGGCGAACTTATAAATAAATTCTTCTAACTAAATATTAACCAAATTTAAAACCTTTACAACTATGATTGAAAAAAATGTATCTCATGGTATTATCAGTACCTATTTCAGTAAATTAGAAAAGAACTTAGACCTCGACGTTGCTATCGTTGGTGGTGGTCCTTCGGGCATTGTTGCTGCCTACTATCTTGCTAAAGCGGGCTTAAAAGTTGCTCAATTCGACCGCAAACTCTCTCCTGGCGGTGGTATGTGGGGTGGCGCTATGATGTTCAACCAAATCGTTGTGCAAGAAGAGGCTCTACACATTATCAAGGAGTTCGACATCAACTACGAGCAATACAACGACCACCTCTATGTGATGGACTCTGTTGAAAGCACTGCCGCTCTACTATACAAAGCAGTGCACGCAGGAGCTACTATTTTCAACTGCTATTCGGTCGAAGATGTTATCTTTAAGGACAATGTAGTTAGTGGCGTTGTTGTCAATTGGACTCCTGTATTGCGCGAGGGCATGCACGTCGATCCGCTCAACATCATGGCTAAATGCGTAATTGATGGCACTGGCCACGACAGCGAAATGTGTTGCACCGTAGCTCGCAAAAATGGCATCCGCCTTGCTACCGACACGGGCGAGGTCATCGGCGAACGCTCTCTCGACGTAGTCGCTGGCGAAGAGGAAGTTGTCAACGGCACTAAAGAAATCTATCCAGGACTCTATGTCTGTGGTATGGCTGCCTCTGCCGTAAGTGGCACCCCTCGCATGGGTCCTATCTTCGGTGGCATGCTCCTTTCGGGCAAAAAAGTTGCTGACCTTATTATCAATGCATTGAAAAAATGAAAATCATTGCTATAACAGTACCTCAAATGATAGACGAAGATGCCTATTTAATCAGCAATCTGCTGAAAATGGGCATCCACTCTATCCACCTTCGCAAACCCGAGGCCTCGATTCACGAATGTCGAACACTATTAGCCAAACTGACCAAAGAAGAAAGAGCAAAAATCATAATTCACGATTATCCCGAATTATACACCGAATTTTCGCTCAAAGGCATTCATATCAACAAAAACATCACCTCACTGCCCGATGGCTACAACGGATTCAAAACCCGCTCGTGCCATTCGTTTGAGGAAATCACAAAGTACAAAAACGAATACGACTACCTATTCCTAAGTCCTATTTTCGACAGTATTTCTAAGGTAGGCTACAAATCTGGGTTCACCAAAGAAGAACTACTAAAAGCCTCAACCTCTGGCATAATCGACCACAAAGTCATTGCCTTAGGTGGCATCACCCTCGACATGCTACCCTATTTCCGAGAACTAAACTTTGGCGGAATCGCAATGATAGGCGGCATCTACAACACCAATGCCCTAACTCAACTACAAAAAATCAACAAATAAACTACATAAGGCTGTGTCAAAAAAAAAAATTGACACAGCCCTATTCCTTATTCCCTATTCCTTACCTTAAAGCAACCTATGCGGAAAAAGACTGACATCATCACAATATGTAATTGCATAGATTTTATAAAAATCGGCTCAAAAACCTGCATTTTTTGATATTTTTCAGCGCAAAATGAACCGATTTTCCAACTATTTCATGTAATTTTGCAACAATTTACAAACACTACTATGGTAACAGCTCGCGAAATACTACAATTTATGTACTATCATCCTCTCTCTTCACAAGAGGAAATTTGCAATGGCATAACATTTTCTATAATTTAAAATAGCTCAAAGGTATAGTTATTCTATGAAAAAGTATCTAAAAGTAAATTGATATGGTTATATTTACTCCCTTTGATCATAATTTTTGCTCCACTCGACATAGTTTTATCGTCAAAAGCTCAAAGACCACCAGTTCAAGCGAGCTTGGCTCCATTCTCGCTTATTGCAAAAATTCGTATATCCATCGTAAAAGATAGTTTTATCACAAATCTTTTCAACTCATAAAAAACCCTCAATTATGTCTCTATTGAAATTCTTGAAAATCACATTACAAAAATATTTTCAAAATTTCTCCAAAAATCACCACTCAATCTCTTGCAATCAGCTAAAATATTTTGTATCTTTGCAAAATATACAACAAACTTCAAAAAAATTACCACATCTCGCAAATTTTACCCTCTAAAGTCAAATAATTTATAGAATTATTTATTTTTTTTTTAGATTCCAGATAAAATAAATGTACAGACAAATAATTAGCAAAGCAATTATGTAAAAATCTAGAACCATATTTAAATAGTGTTCAAATGGTGTATAATCTTAATTTGAGAACACTTGTGAAGATTGCAACCTTATTTGAGGTTGATATACAAAATTTGTTAGTCTCTTTAAAATAAAATGACATGGACAAAAGTAATATTAAGGAACTTCTTACATTGCTGGAGTTTGAACAAGAAGATAACGTTTACACTAAGAAATACATAAATGTAAGTGAGCCATTAAAGGTAGATGTTAGTGGTGACGGGCACATTTATTACAGAGAATGTGGAATTACTATCGGCCGTGAAACAACATGTAATCTCTTAGAACCAGAGAATCTTGTTGTGTTGCACTGTGTAGACCGCCTTTTATGGAAAGGATATAGTCCTTGCCATATAGAATTGGAGCCTGCGTGGAAACTAGGGCATAGTGCAAAAGGTGGTTATGCGGACGTTTGGATAAGAACGTTTAAAAACGGAGGATTCGATGGATCTAACGAAGACAAGGAATCTCTATTAATAATAGAATGTAAGACGTGGGGACGAGAGTTTGATGGAGCATGGAACGACACAAAAGAGGATGGTGCTCAATTATTCAGCTATTATCAACAAGAACGTGCGACAAAATTTCTTTGTCTTTACACTGCTGATATTTTAGACGGAAAGATAGAACAGAACTACCATCTTATTAACGTTCAAGATAATGAGGAAAAACTTGCAAACGAGGATTCCGACAGAAGTTATAAAGATGCAACAAACAATAAACAGCTTTATAGTGTATGGCATGAAACCTATCATGACGATTATTCTACACGAGGACTTTTTGAAGAGGATATAGAGCCTTACAGAATAGGAAAGAGTAAGTATACAATCAGAGACTTAAAATCTGTAGATAACGATGCCATCCAAAAGAAATACAATGAATTCGCTTTGATATTACGCCAACATAATGTGGGAGGACATGAAAATGCCTTTGACAAGTTGGTGAATCTTTTTCTTGCTAAAGTTGTTGATGAAACCAACAACCCCGATGATTTAAGCTTTTATTGGAAAGGAGCTGCATACGATGACTATTATCAACTGCAAGATAGATTGCAAAAACTTTATCGTGATGGCATGAAGCGTTTTCTGAATGAAGACGTAACTTATATTGAAAACAGTGAAATAGAAAAGGCATTCCGTAGATTCAAGAATGATCCTGATGCAACCAAGAAAACCATTATTGGATACTTTCGTGCTTTAAAGTTCTTCTCTGATAATGATTTTTCATTTATCAGTGTGCACAACAAGAAACTTTTCGAACAAAATGCAGCTATTTTGCTCAAAGTGGTCAAGATGTTGCAAGACATTAAACTAAAGGATTCAGACCAGAACCAGTTGTTGGGTGATTTATTTGAAGGATTCTTGAACAAAGGTGTTAAACAGAGTGAGGGTCAATTCTTTACTCCTATGCCAATAGTGCGTTTTCTCGTTTCTTCTTTGCCTTTAGAACAGATTATAAAGAACAGCGAAGATATACCGTCAGCTATTGACTATGCTTGTGGTGCTGGTCATTTCTTGACAGAGTATGCTGTACAAATAAAAGATTATGTAAAAAAATATCGTCCCTCTATACCACTGAATGAATTTTATGCTCACATTACTGACATAGAAAAAGAGTATCGACTATCAAAGGTGTCAAAAATATCTGCCTTTATGTATGGTCATGATGAAACAAAGATAATCTATTCAGATGCACTTATTCCAAATGACAATGTGAAAGAAGGGACATACGATGTGTTGATTGCCAATCCGCCTTATTCTGTCAAAGGCTTCTTAGAGACATTAACAGAAACCCAACGAAAACAATATTCGCTTTTCAATGATAACCTCAATATAGCCAAAAACAATGCAATAGAGATATTCTTTATCGAACGTGCTGCCCAATTGTTGAAAACCGGTGGTGTCGCAGGCATTATTTTGCCTGTTTCAGTCTTGAATAAAGATGGCATATACGCAAAAGCTCGTGAAATCATTCTTCAGCAATTCGACATAATAGCATTGGTTGAATTTGGTAGTGGTACATTTGGTAAGACTGGAACTAATACCATCACAATGTTTTTGCGAAGAAAAGAAACCAATACTCCTGATGCAGAACATTATAAGAACAGAGTGGATTGTTGGTTCTGTAATTATGAGAAATGTGAGTCTAACGAAATTTATGATGATATAGACTTACTAAGAGCATACTGTGATTATTGTAAATTTGAATGGGAGGACTATCATGCTTTCTTGGCAGGAAATATGACAGATCAATTCTTAGAACACGAGACTATACAAGCCTATTGTACATCATTCTTTGGCAATCAACGTAATGCTATGAAAGGCGTTTGTGACCAAGCAAAGGAAATAAGGTCTAAATTTATCGGTCGTCAAAACACTCAAGCTTATAGAAGATTGCCTGAAGATGAAAAGAAAAAACAGAAAACAAAGGCTTTATTGCAGTTTACTGTTGCCATTGAAAAAGAAAAAGTTTACTATTTTATTTTGGCTAAAACAACTCCAAATCCTGTAGTTATAGTGAAATCGCCATCTGGAACGACAAATATGAAGCGCTTTCTCGGCTACGAATGGAGCGACAGCAAAGGAAATGAGGGCATCAAGTATCTGAATGTGACAACACAAAGTTCAGATGATGATGAAGGCAATGGAGAAGATGATGATACACTACACCAAATTGAAGGGATAAAAGGTATTCAGACGCCACTTTTTAATCCTCAAGATTATAATGATATGGCTAAAATAAATTCTATCATCAGATCCAATTATTTAGGAGAAGAGGTTTCTATTCCAAATGATATGACTGAAATTGTTTCAATGGCTAATCTTTATGATTTGATAGAGTTTAAACAGACGGCATTTGACAAATCTATAAAATTGAAGACATCATTGAAGATGAATGTCGAAAGTAAGTATGAGATAATTCCACTAAAAAAATTCTGTACGGCTATCAATCCTTCTAAAGAAGAGTTTCGTGGCATTGATCCACTAACTCAAGTCTCATTTATTGAGATGTCATCATTGGGATTTGGAAGAATTAATAAAATGGAAAACAAAAGTCTTCAAGAATTATCTTCTGGGGGATATACGAATTTCAAAGAGAATGATGTCCTTATTGCAAAAATAACTCCGTGCATGGAAAATGGAAAATGTTGTTTAGCAGAAGGTTTGACAAACGGTTTAGGACTTGGAAGTACAGAATATCACGTATTTAGAACTTCTTCAAGGAATCGTTCAAAATATCTATTTGAGTATTTAAATAGAGAAGAAGTTAGAAAAATAGCAGCAACAAATATGACTGGTGCAAGCGGTCATCGACGAGTTCCTGAATTTTTCTATACTCAAATGCCTATTCCAAACGTACCAGATGATATTATTGATGAATTAACTTCTGAACTTAATGCAGTTGACATAGATTATAATAATGCTACATCTTGCATGATAAAGTTCGAACAAGAAATTGAGGATTTGATGTATCAATCTCAATCTCATGCCTATAATTCTATAATTCTTAGTCGAACTGATTTATTCGATATATCAATAGGCCGCCGTGTTTTAAAATCCGAAATTATAAATGATGGCTTGTATGATGTTTATAGTGCCAATGTGTTCGAACCATTTGGAAAGACCAATCACTCTGTGCTTTCTGATTTTTCAAAACCTTCTGTACTATGGGGTATTGATGGCGATTGGATGGTAGGTTTTCAAAAAGCAGAAGAGCCTTTTAATCCTACTGACCATTGTGGCGTTATTAGAGTATTGGATGAAAGCGTTGTTAATCCAAAATATCTGGTTTATCCTCTCCTTAAAGCTGGTGAGGCAGAGCGTTTCTCTCGTTCTAATCGTGCTTCAACAGAAAGAGTGAAGTCTCTTACTATAAAGTTACCTGATATTGATATTCAGAATGAAACAGTCCGACAATTATTGCTTATGGAAGATGAGATTGCTAAACTAAAGCAAAAGATGTGTGAGTGTACGATAAAGAAACAAAAAATATTGGACAAATATCTAAAATAAAATTGAAAAGATTTTATTGGCTTAGTTAAAGTACATTTAATCTAAAAGGAATACAATGACTGACATAACTGTTTTAAAAGGAAATACTATTGAACTGCATTATTGGTTTAATGACAATAGTCATACTATGAATGCAATCGTATTCAATAAGTGTGAATACGAATTTCTTGGTATTGCCAAAGAAATATCCCAGAAATTAAAAGTTGATATTGAAATCGAAACAGAACCGCTTGGTGAAGGTGGATTGCGTAGTTGGTTTAAATTCAAGTCTAATGACAAAAACACCCTTAAGGTAGGTGTAGCACTTTATCTTATAACAAATGTTCTTGGTACTCCCCTTACTACCACTTTGGATGAATTAACCCGAATGGCAATTCAGTCTGTGTTTGAGAGTGAGGAGATAAAGCAACTTAAGGAACAGAAAAAGGTAGCTGAACTTAAATATGATATAGCCAAAATTGAAGCAGAAACCGCAAGATTAAGTCGTAGTATTGATGAAAATGTTGTAAAGAAAAAAAGATCTAATTACTATGAAGCTATAAGTGGTTGTAATAAAGTAGACAAAGTTACCGTTTCTATTACAGATGCTTCTAAATCAAACATGTATTTCCAAAAGGAAATAAGCAAGGTGGATTTTCCTAATTATATCATGACATCTGATGAAATAGAACCGGACAATGATGAAAATGCAATAATTGAGATTGTGTCTCCTGTATTGAAAAAAGGGAAGTACAAATGGACTGGTATATACAATGGTGAAGTGATTTCGTTTACAATGAAGTCAAACGAGTTCAAAACCTTGGTTCAGATAGGTAAAGTTCTATTCAAAAATGGGTCCTCTATCAATTGTCATTTAATAACACATAAAAAAATAAATGCAGAGGGAGAGGTGCGTATATCCGGCTATGAGGTTTTATTAGTCAATCATTATTTTGAAAACGACAAACCTGTTGAAACACCAGAAGGTAAACGCAAAAGACAGATTAGAGAAGATGAGGAAAAACAATTAAAACTATTCTAATTATCATAGTAATACCATTATTAAAAATTAATTACTTTAATTAAAGTGCAATTTATTATGGAACAATATATCACTGCCGGTTTAATAGGTTCATTGGTTACAATAGTAATACAAGCCATCATTAATGCAATCTCAGAAAGAGTTAAGCATAAACGAGAATTGCGTTCTTTGGTATTTCAACGCAAGTTGGAAGTAGTCGAAAAAGCGATGTCATGGTATCAAGAAACTCTTGACATGTATTATATGCTGCAAACAGCATTAAAAGAATATGACAA
>JAZOUT010000156.1:0-41568 GCA_045658305.1 Candidatus Aphodosoma sp.
TTGTTCTCGCGATTCATAATGTATCACGCCGAACTGAAAATGGAGTGGACGAATGTGTTTGCCAAGCGGTCGATGTCAGACGATGAGTTTTATGGTGCACTGGGTCAGCAATTCTATGCCCTCTATAGTCGATTGAAAGGATTGGACTACAAGATGGAGTTTGTGCTGACAGAGGAGCAAATTGAGAAATTCAATGAACTCTTTGAGCATTGGCAATTGGATATAGCCGACACATACGGAGTGGGCATCACGCCATCCGTGCGCCGAATGGGGTTGATAGCATATAGATTGGCAATGATACTCTCGGTGCTTAGGCTCAACCCTCACGGACAGATGCCATCGGTGTTGGTTTGTCAGGATACTGACTTTGCCTTTGCGCTCGACACGGTGGACATCCTGCTCGGACACACAGCCGATATTTACGAAAAATTGCCAGCTGTGGAGGATGAGGTGATAGAGGAACTTTTGCCTTTGGAAATAAACTTTTTGAACGCATTGCCAGAGGAGTTTAATCATCAAAATTTAATATCTGTAGCAACGGATATGTGTATTAATAGGCGTACAGCAGAACGATATATAAAAAACTTAATTCAACACAAAAAAATAATTAAAATAAAACGAAATAAATATGAAAAATGTAAAATTTGATGCTCGCTATGGGCACATGCAAGCCCTTGTGTTAGGCAAGAAAACACAATTCCACTCAGTCGAATTCAACCTCATTCGCTATCTTGCTAACCACTATCCATCAGCGAAGGTAGAATTCCTCGATATACCTATTGACTTTGGCGAAAAAGATACTATCACCATACACCTCACCGATGGAGCCTCATTCCCTTACAAGCCAAAATACCGCATTGGCGAAACCCTAAAAGTTACTAACACCAATGTCGAAATCCGTATTACAGGCATCCGTATTGAACGCCTCTGCAATCCTACAGCCAAAGATGTGTTGAATGAGGGGTTTGACATCATACGCAACGATGGAGTAAAATACTATTGCTATTTCGACCTCGACGAACTCAGCCTGATACACTTTCGATCACACCACCAAACCTGGATTTCCCAACTCTACCGCCTCTACGATTCCGACCTCGTACTCTCTAACCCCTACACCGTAGTCTACGAATTTGAATTAATTAAGAATGTATAGAGTTGAGAGTTAAGAGTATAGTGAGCCATACGTCGTTAAACACTATACACTACATACTATACATTATACACTATACACTAAACTTTCTTATGATTAGTTTTTTTTGTGCGCCAATACGCAACACAAAACCATCGGCGCAAGCATCCATCTTACAAATCTACAAATACATAATCAGCAATCGTGCATCGGATATTACTCGGCGTTTACGAGCCATAACAGACCCAAAAGAAGCACGTAAATACAAAAGCGAAGCATTTGACTATGTAACATTTTCGGGCTGTTTCTCATCGCGATGCACAGGCGAATTGATTGAACATTCGGGTTTCCTCTGCTTCGACATCGACAAAATCGAAAGCGAAGAACGACTATTAAAGCTAAAATCTGATTTAGTGGCAGATGAGGAATTACACACAGTACTACTTTTTCGCTCACCATCGGGCAACGGACTGAAATGGGTGGTGGAGGTGCCAGATAGAGTTTGGCTGCACCAAACAGAGAGTGCAGATGACGGAGTACAGATAACAAATGTGATAGTGAAAAATCATCGGGTGTTGTACGAACGGATTAGGGGGTATTTGTTTGAACAGTATGGTATAGAGACCGACCATACATCCGATATTGCTCGACCTTGCTACCTCTGTCATGATGTGGATGCGTATTATGATGAGCCGACTTTTCGCTCTAACCCCGCATCGAGATTTTTGAAGAGTACAGATTTAACCCCCTCCGCTACGCTCGTCCCCCTAAAACAGGGGGACAATATGTGGGACAACTGCAAACAATTAACTACCAACAAAAATAACAATGACTATGAAAGCGATATTGAAAAAATTGTGCGAGAAATTGAGCATCGCCGTATTGATATTACTAATGATTACCACGATTGGATGTTGGTGGCTATGGCTTTGGCTGGGACTTATGGTAGTGCTGGTGAGCAATATTTTCACCGCATCAGCCAATTTCATCCGAAATATGACCACTACGAAGCGCATCGCATGTACCAATCCTGCGTCCGCAACACCCATGGCGCAGTTGGCATCGGAACGATAGTTTATTTAATGAATAGATAACAGATTACAGATTACAGAGTACAAATGACAGATTGCAATCTGTCTTTATTACGCCAAGATACATCGCAGATGTAGCGAGGCGTATGTCATAAAAAAATAAATTTTGTTCTTATGTCTTTATGTCAAAAAAAAATATTAATTTTTAATTCTTAATTCTTAATTCTTAATTCTTAATTGAAATGAAGCGTGTATACAAATCTGATTTAGCTCGTGCTGCAGGGGTGTCGATGTCCACTATGCAGCGATGGTGCCGTGAGCATCAAGAGAACCTCTCGCGCCTTTTTACGCCCCCACGAGCAAAAATATTGCATCCACTGGCTGTGCGATATCTCTGCGACCACTATTGCATCGACTTGCCAGATGAGAAGAAATAATGTAAGAGAAATCCTCGGAAGTGATTGAACTTTCGGGGATTTTTTGTTGGGGGTTGTGTATTTCGATTGTTTTTTGTAATTTTGTGGTTAGTTTTTTATAATGGATTATTATGCTTAAACATTTGTATATAAGTCAGTATGCTTTGATTGATGAGTTGGAGCTTGCGTTGGAGGATGGTTTTTCGGTGATTACGGGTGAGACGGGTGCTGGTAAGAGTATCATTATGGGTGCGCTTGCGCTGGTGATGGGTGCTCGCGCAGATTCTAAAATTGTGCGTGATGGTGCGCATAAATGTGTAGTAGAAGCACAATTTTTAATAAAAGATTCTCAATTCTCAATTCTCAATTTGAAGATTTGGATTGGGAAGAGGAATGTGTTATTCGTCGTGAAGTTACATCGGCAGGTAAGTCGCGTGCGTTTGTGAATGATACGCCTGTGACATTGCAGCAGATGAGAGCGATTGCGTCGCTACTGATTGATATCCACTCGCAACATGAGAATTTGTTGTTGAACGACTCGGACTTTCAATTGAAAATAGTAGATATAATTGCTCAATCTAAGGTAGAAAAAGAGGCATATAGAGCGGTGTATGATGAGTGGTGTATGACAAAGCAGAGATTAGCAGAGGTGAGAGAAATAGCTGAAAAGTGGGCGTCTGAACGTGATTATGCACAGTTTCAGTTTGAACAATTAAATGATGCTAATCTTATTGCAACCGAGCAAGAAGAGTTGGAGGAGGAATTGGAGAGATTGAATCATGTTGAAGAGATAAAAGGAGATTTGTCTGAGGCGTTGAGTAGATTGGATGATGAGCAATATGGTATTGTGTTGCAGATGCGTGAAGTGAAGCAAAAAGTGGCTCATACGGCGCAATATATGAAACAAGCTGAGGCTTTGACAGAGAGATTGGAGTCGCTGTATGTGGAGTTGAAAGATGTGTCGGCAGAGGTGGCTGATATGTGTGCTGATATGGAATTTGACCCACAGCGCAAGGCATGGATTGAAGAGCGATTGGATGTGATATATTCGTTAGAACAAAAACATAGAGTGTCTTCGGTAGCCGAATTGATAGCTTTGCGCGATGAATATGATGCTAAATTGCAACGCATTGATTCATTCGATGAGGAGATAGCCACGTTGGAGAAAGAACTCTCAACTCTCAACTCTCAACTCTCAACAGAAGCGAAGCGATTGACAGCTAAGCGTAGTAGTGTATGTGAAAAGATAGCAGATTATTTAGTAGAGCGGTTGCAATTGTTGGGTATGTTGAACGCGCGTATCGAAGTGCGTATGTCGGCAAAAGATTATGCGCTTGATGGGGCAGATGTGGTAGAATTTCTTTTTACGGCTAATAAGAATGCAGAGTTACGTCCAATAGCTTCTATAGCGTCGGGCGGTGAGATTGCACGACTTATGTTAGCGCTTAAGTGTTTGATTGCAAAGAGTGCAGAGTTGCCAACAATTATTTTTGATGAGATTGATACAGGGGTGAGTGGCGATGTGGCAGGGCGTATGGGCGAGATGATGGCTGAGATGGCTCGTGATATACAAGTGCTTACTATTAGTCATTTGCCACAGATAGCAGCTCGTGGAATACAACATTTTAAGGTATTTAAGCAAGACACAGACGATGCAACTATTACGCGAGTGGTGGAGCTTTCGGCATCGGAGCGTGAATTGGAAATAGCAGAGATGCTTTCGGGCAAAAATCCGTCTGAAGCGGCTGTGTTGGCAGCGCGCGAGTTATTATCAATTCATAATTCATAATTACTCGTTACAAAAAAAAATCTGAAACAATGAAAGAAGAGAGATTAAATGCGTGGTCGCATGCGGCAGGCTGTTTGTTTGCGGTGGTTGCTGGATGGTTATTGTTAGCGAAATGTGATGGTTGTGATTGGGCTTACAAGCTTGGTGTTGTGGTATTTGCTATAGGAGCTTTGATGCAATATTTGGCATCTACATTGTATCATTTGGCTACGCCAGGTACTATTAAGAATCAATTGCGGATATTTGACCATGTGTCGATTTATGTACTTATAGCAGCAAGTTATACCCCTGTATGGTTATCAATACTTGGAGGTATAGGAGGATGGATTGGTTTTGGAGTGATGTGGGCCGTCGCAGTTGGTGGATTATTTTATAAATTATTTGCTATTGGTAAGTTCCCTCGTTTGTCATTAATAATATATTTGGCTATGGGGTGGAGTGTTGTGTTTGTTGCTAAACCTGTGTGGGATGCTACGTCTGCGATAGGTCTTTGGTGGTTGTTAATTGAAGGCTTGGCTTATTCTGGTGGAGCTGTTTTTTATGCTAATCATAAGAAATATAGATATTTTCATGTAGTTTGGCATCTATTTGTATTACTTGGAACAGTAGCGCATTTTATGTTTTTGTATAATACATTATAGTCAACAATCAATGATTGATAGATAATAAATTATAATAGATTGTATATTACATATTTAATAATATATGATATCAGTAGAGAAATTGACGATAGATTTTACGGGGACACCGTTGTTTGAAGAGGTGTCGTTTTTGGTGAATCCGAAAGAGAAGATAGCTCTTGTGGGTAAGAACGGTGCGGGTAAGTCGACAATGCTGAAGGTGTTTGCCGGATTGCAACAATCGTCGGGTGGACGAGTGTCAATGCCAAAAGATTTTAAGATTGGTTATTTGCCTCAGCATTTATTAGTGAATGATGATAAAACTGTAATGGATGAGGCAAAAACGGCATTTGGCGACGTGATAGATACACAAAAACGAGTAGAGCGATTGACTCAAGAATTGGCAGAAAGGACAGATTATGAGAGTGCAGAATATACTGAATTAATCGAGCATTTGTCGATAGAAAACGAGCGATTGACACTGATGGGGGCAGACAATATGATGTCGGAAATAGAGCGCACGTTGATAGGTTTGGGCTTTTTGCGCACAGACTTTGATAGACCAACATCGGAGTTTTCGGGCGGATGGCGTATGCGTATAGAATTGGCAAAGATATTGCTTTCGCGACCAGACTTGTTGTTGCTCGACGAGCCGACTAACCACCTTGATATAGAGTCGATAAGATGGTTGGAGCAGTTTTTGGCAACATCGTCGTCGTCGCTACTATTGGTGTCGCACGATAGAGCATTCCTAGATGCCGTGACATCGCGCACGATAGAGATATCGTTGGGGCAGATATATGACTACAAAGTGCCATATACAAAATATGTTGAATTGCGCAAAGAGCGCAAAGAGCAACAGTTGCGCGCGTATGAAAATCAGCAGAAGATGATTTCTGATACAGAAGATTTTATTGAAAGATTCAGATATAAAGCAACAAAGGCAGTGCAGGTGCAATCGCGCATAAAGGCATTGGAGAGATTGGAGAGGATAGAGGTGGATTTGGAAGACAACTCGGCATTGAGATTGAAATTTCCACCAGCACCACACTCGGGCGTATTGCCAGTGGACATAGAGCATTTGACAAAGGCGTATGGCGACCATGTGGTGCTAAATAATATTGATTTGCAGATACATAGAGGAGAGAAGGTGGCATTTGTGGGTAAGAACGGTGAGGGTAAATCGACGCTCGTGAAATGTATAATGCAAGAGATAGAGCATTCAGGCACGATGAAGTTGGGGCATGGAGTGAAGATAGGTTATTTCGCACAGAATCAGGCATCGTTGTTGGACGAGAATTTGACAGTGTTTGACACGATAGACTATGTGGCAGTGGGAGATATACGTACAAAAATACGCGATATATTAGGCGCATTTATGTTTGGCGGAGAGGCATCTGAGAAGAAAGTGAAAGTGCTATCGGGAGGAGAGCGTAGTAGATTGGCAATGATAAAACTGTTGTTGGAACCAGTGAATTTGCTGATACTTGACGAGCCAACAAACCACTTGGATATGAGGTCGAAAGATGTGTTGAAAGAGGCGATACAAGCATTTGATGGAACAGTGATATTGGTGTCGCACGATAGGGATTTCCTAGATGGATTGGTGACAAAAGTGTATGAGTTCGGTGGCGGAAAGGTGAAGACACACTTGGGTGGAATAGAGGAATATTTGAGAGCGACGGCAGATAGTCAACAGTCAACAGTCAACAGTCAACAGACAGTATCTAACGGACAATTGTTGGCGGTTGATAGTGCTTCGGTAGTTGAGAAGTCGGAGGGGCGTATAAACTATGAGATGCGCAAAGAGGTGTCGAAGAAGATACGCAAGATAGAGCGAGATATAGAGGGATTAGAGCGCGATATAGAGAAGGCAGAGGAGCGTATAGGAGAGATAGAGGCGAAATTTGCAGAAGGGGAGACCGGTGAGGTATTGTTGAAAGAGTATGAGCAAGTGAAACATACGCTCGATGCGAAGATGTATGAGTGGGAATTATTGTCGGAAGAGGTAGAAAAACTTAAGGCAGAATTATGATTTATTTTTTCTTCTTTTCAGCTAACCATTTGCGAAGAGCAGCGTGATATTTTGCCGCATTGCTATTATGTTCAGCAAGAGTTACAGCAAAATTATGTGTGCCATTAAAATCAGGATGAGCACACATATATATATAATTATGTTTTTCTGCATTGAGTACAGCATCAATAGTTGCTATACTAGGTAAACGGATTGGCCCAGGAGGCAATCCTGCATACTTATAAGTATTGTAAGGGTCGTCCACTTTAAGATGCTCAAACAAAATACGATTAAGCGCAAAATCCTTTAAAGCATATTTCACTGTAGGATCACTTTGCAAACGAATTCCTTTGTGTAGGCGATTAAGATATAATCCTGCTACACGCGATTTTTCAGGTTGATAGTTAGTCTCTTCCTCTACAATACTCGCAAGTGTTATAACTTCAGGTATAGTCAAACCAAGGCGTTCTGCCTTCTCTCTGCGACCGTTAGCATTCCAAAACGCATCATTCTCTTTCTTTAAGCGAAGCATCAATTGTTCGACTGAAATAGTCCACCATACTTCGTATGTATTACGAACTACAAGTGCAAAAAGATGCTTTGGTTCATAACCCAATTCTGACATTTTTGCTTCGTCTGTGATAAAATTCATTATTTCTACAGAGTCCATCATCAATTGTTTCGAGACTTTAGAAGCAAATTGCTCAGGCAAACGCATATAATTGATAGTAAGGCGCACTGGTACTTGTTCACCACGTTGCACGCGTTGCATTAAGCGCAAATAACTCATATTTGGAGTAACAGCATAGCAACCTGCAGGCAGAACAGAAGTAGATTTCAACCCCAAAGTACGTGCAACTAACAATAAAGCTTTAGGTTTTGAAATAATGCTGTCTGCTTCTAATTGTGTTATAAAATCTGCAATATTTTCATCCTTATTTATAAAAATTCGTACTTCTTTCCCTTCTGAAGTATGCACTTTTGTGGCAAAAACATTGTGCCAAATAAGAAAAATACTCAATAAACCAATAAATGCGATAGCGAAAAATGCAATTATATATTTCTTCCAACTGTTTTTGGGGCTCATAATCAAATGTTTAATTTTTAGTGTTTGTTTTTACGATTGAAATACAAAGATAAACAAAATATTTTAATCAAAAAGTTTTGTAGAATGAAATATTTATTGTAACTTTGCACTGCTTTTTTAGGAAAGCGTGTTCAGTAAAACTGACATGATTGGAAGTGTGGGTGAGTGGCTGAAACCACCAGTTTGCTAAACTGACGTACGGGTAACCGTACCGGGGGTTCGAATCCCCCCGCTTCCGCATTAAAACGCCTGCAAGAAATTGATTTTCAATCTTGTAGGCTTTTTTTGTATCAAAAAAAATGCACCAAAAATGCACCAAAAATATACCTAATTCCTTGTTAGTAAAGTCCTTACAGGTGTCTTTTTGTTCTATATATTCCTGCTTTCTATCCCATTTTCTCACTTTACGCCTAACAGCACGAAATGTAATGGTGTAATTTTTCCGCCATTTTGGTTAAAAAATACACGAAAAAAAAGGGACTACAATTGTAGTCCCTTCTAAAAATGGTTTTCCATAAGCATTTGCTTTTTCTTATTTCCAATTGCAAAATATGGTCTCATTGCATCAAAATCTTCGTGTCCCGTAAAGGCTCTAATCATTTCTTCTGTCCAACCTTCCTCTGCGCAATGCACGACAAAAGTTCTTCTCGCTGTATGTGTCGCAATGATGTCGCATATCTTAAATGTGATGTCATTTCTGTCATTCCCACAATACTCTGTTTTGCTTACCTCTCTCTCTATTCCCAATCTGCAAGCAATCTTTTTCAAGCACTTATTCATTTTCTGGTTTGACTTCTTTGGAAAGAGTAGCCCATTATCACTTACCCTGTCTTTATACTTCATATATATATTCTTGCTGTATTCATTTAGGCAAATGGTGAGAGCGTCATTCGTTTTCTTGCTCACGATTGAGAATGATGAAGGGTTATCTTTGTTATCAAAATTGGATTTTTTTAGTAGATCTAAATCACTGTGTCTCAATGATGTCGCACAACAGAAACAAAATCTATCCCTTGCTAACTCCAAATCCTTTTCTAGTTGATCAAACTCACAATTGTAGAATTGGAGAAACTCTTTCCAAGTCAAATAACTATATGCTGTCGGCTTCGCAGTCTTCAATTTTTTAACCTCGTGTTTCATCACTTCGCTACCATACTTCAAATACCCCTTCTCATATGCCCATTTCAGTATCTGTTTAAAATGAACCATATGGTTCTCAATCGTTGTATTATTATATCCATTATTGATAAGGAATTGTTGATATTCGTCCAGTGTCGCAGCATTTATCTTGTCCATCAATAAATTTGGGTTCATCCTACCAACAGCGCTCTGCACGGCACTCAATTTATCAAAAGACGGGTGTTGCCATAGTTTCTTTCTATTGATATGGCTGTTCTTTGCAGGCTTCCAATTTTCTTCCTTACTCCTCACTTCTACATAAATCTTTGCGAACTCGTCAAATGTTAGGTTCTTAATCCTTGTGAGTTTCACACAAGGGTTGAAAAAACTCTCAATAACGAAATCTATCCATTCCTTTTTATCCGTCATATTTTCCAATCCTCGTTCTCCAATAATCGCTTTTTCAATGTGGCTTTCCAATTTTGCGAGTTCATCTCGGAGTTGTATGAGTTCTTTCTGCTTATTCACAGCCTCAACCTTGCTAATCTTTCTCACAGAATTGTTCTTTTCGTCCCAATCCTTTAACGATACATACAATCCAGTCTTGCTACCTACGCGAAAGGTTCTTGATACTGATATTCTCACCAGTATTTGACGCATCTTGTTCGCGTCCTCTTTTTTTGATAGTTCAAAATTAATTGTCATACGCCACCCCCATTTTTAAGTTAATTTCCTTCTTTGAATAGTAATCCATACCACCAATTGTTTTGGCGGTCAAGAAGCCGCAGTGTTTCCATCTGTTGATGGTTGAAATACTCTTGTTGAAAATCTTTGCAGTCTCGCGACTGTTATACCATTCTTTCTTTTCATTTTCTCTTTCGGCTTCCGCCTGTTTTTTCGCTCTTTCATCTTCCCAATAATAAAATAGGGCTTTCAAATCTTCCATTTTCATTATTATGGATAGATTGCTCTCATTGATATTAAACATTTTATACATATTATAATAAATTAAAAAATTATTACAAAATTAGATGGCTTGAAATTGAATTTATCTTTATCTCCAATTCCTTAACCTTTGTATAATAAATATAACAAAAGCCAGATAGAAATGGCGAAAAAAAGGCACTTTTTTTTCAAAAAAAATGTTGTTTTTTTTACTTATTTTAGCCTGTTTTATTTATAACTTCCCCTTCCGACCGCTTCTCCAAAGTATTAAAAAAAAGCGAAAAGGCAATGTCAGACAATATCCGATATATGCGAGAATTGTAATTAAATCGTATCCTAAACATTTTAGGGTAGTCATTGCCCCAAAATGCTCGTATATCCATATTGTTTTTTTTATGTTTAGCATATGCAGAACTCCTTCTTCAATCTTTTTATTGTGCTTTCAGATGTATCTGTTAATTTAGCAACCTTTCTTATTGGATAGCCCGCTTTCAATAGTTTCAAAACTTCCTTATATTCTTCCTTTTTTCTCTCAACTGGCTTACGATAACCGACCTTACGACCTAAGCCAGACTTACCAGTTGTGGCAATGTTCTTATCCACATAGACCTTCCTGCCCGATTGTAAGCGATAGTGTATGTTTTCACGCTCCATTTCGGCACAGGTTCCAAGAACTGCAATCATTATGGTGAGATAAGGGTTCTCTTTTTCATCACATCCGTAAATAGATATTCCCTCTTTCTGAAAATAGATATTCAAGTGGTTCTCCTTCGCATAGCGGATGTTAGCGAGGACTTCATCCACATTTCTACCAAGACGGCTCAACTCTGATAGCAGGAGCACATCTATATTCTCCTCTACACAATAAGTCAAGCATTCTTGTAGCACTGGTCGCTCGTGATTTTTCTTTGCTCCACTGATATGCTCCTCAAAAATTCTACATATCGTCATCGCGTTCTTGTTGGCGTAATCTGTTAAGTCTATCACTTGTCTTTGTGTGCTCTGACGGTCTCCCGTTGAGGATACACGAGCGTATATTGCTGCTCTGATACCTGTTGTCATAGTCATATATGGGTTCATTTTAATATTGGGTTCATTTAAGTCTTATGTGCTCTTTTGAACCAATTGCTTTTTGCGTTCAGTTCAAACAAAGAATTATTTGGTCTTTTTTTGAGGGTCTATAATTCGTATGCAAAGTTACAAAATAATTATCATATATCACTGGACCACAAGCACTTAAATTGGATCAAAACATAAAAATAGAAGTGTATCTTGAAACACATCTCCTGCTGTTGAAAGTTTCGGTTTGTTGAATAGCAAATTATATATCGCTGGTATTCAATTATTTACAGCATTAACCTATCCCAATAACCCTTTTTCTCTACACTATACTCCTCATTTCTAATGAGTTTTGGACATCCAATTCCATCATATGACCTTTTTATATCAGACTCTAATCTGATATCCTTCTATGAGATTTCCAATGGTGGATCTTGCTTGGATAGTTCGCCCACAACCAATCCTCAAACACATCACAATCCTCTTTTGATAAACGGTTTTTGATGACGAATAATGCTTTGTGTCGTTCGCCGTCCTTATCGTGCTCCTGATAATAAGTAATCGCTCTGCTCATATCCCAATAGTTAGATGTAGAGAACCCACCATCTTTTTTGACCTTCTTGAACTTACCATCATAAGTTTTCAAGTTCTTCAACAATGCTTCAAGATATATAACAGTATCTTGGCAAATATCAACCACCTTACCATCATTAACACGCTTTATATTCCATTGTTCCTGATTTATATATGAACCCAACTGATGGTTCTTATCTTCATACTTGCATACCATCCTTCTTAATAATTTAAGAATATTCAAACTTTCATTAGGTATAGAAAGGGTTTGTGCTAATGGTAAGATAACTCTGAACTTTGTCCAATTGTCATTGTTTGTATTAGAAATAGTTGGATATGCTGTCCATTCATACTCCGAGTATATATCCTTGAACTCATTGAAAGATATAGAGTCATCAATATCAACTATCAGACAATCTATCTTCTCCATCTCCTCTTTTTTATGTGGATACCTAACAGATGATGGGACTTCTTTATAGAACTCACTTATCATCGTTTGGTTCATTTTATAATAGTCAAATAACTTCTTATACTCTTCATCTCGCTTTATGTTAGGTATAACTGCTGGGTCAGCGAGTATCTTTATAAAGAAATCTCTTTGATACTTATCTCCGTCTTCTATCATAGAGTATAGTTTGGTGCTGTCAAGGTAGTCTGTTATTGCTTGGGTTTTCTGGTCTCTCTTTGATACCTTCTTTGATACTCGGATGAAATAATTACGGTTTTCCCCCAATATCGGGGACACACTCTTATATATAGAGGCGTGTCCCCGTTTCTGGGGATTTACCATAAAATTAGGTAAAACACACAGAAACCAACAACTTCTTAACTTGGATATATCTCCTTTTTGGTAGATACAGAAAGCACCAAACAAATCTCTTATCTTTGTCTCTAACATCTCATAATCGCATTTCTCTCCAAGATAATCCAACACACTCATCAGATAAGCCCCTTTATAAAATCCATCACCCAACAGCAAGTTATACTTATGTTCTGCTGTCAATGTCTCTATATCTATATCACCAACAACAGCATCAAGTTTAACCTTTCGTTCAATCTCATTTCTTCCTGCTTTTTTGAAAGCATCCAAACCAAACTTATCAATGAACTTATCACACATTGCACTATACTTATACGCCACCTTGATACCCTCCAATCGCTTCTGCTTATATATCTTGAAACTGATATCTCTCGCTCTTGGATACTGATTAAGTTTAGTAGGCATAGTGGAACTCATAACAGTATATTCAGGATATATACTCATCATCTTCTTAAACGAATAAAAATCATCCCATCCGTTCATACTTTCTACCATTGAGGTATAGTAGAGATAATCAATATTCTCCTGAACAATCTCATCTATATAGTCTTTAACATACTCCGCATCACCAACATATTTCTTTCTTCGCTGTATGCTTTTTTCAAGTTTTGTAATCATAGACTTCATATGAGCATATTCGAACTTATTCTTCACCTTACCATCGGCAATAAATGCAGTGTAGTTATATCCTCCACGAAAACGACCCAACGCCTGCTTAACCGTTTTATTGCTATATGCCAAGTAAGAAGCACTATTGCCACCAACGAATACCACCTGACCGAAATGGTATTTCTTATCAATGTCCATACCTGTGAAGTAGGCACTCGTCATAAAATGTATCTGCTTCTTTGGGTTGAACTCCTTACTGTAACAAGGGACGCTCGCTTCGTGCAATTCTGTCTTCGCACATAACACCTCAACATCAGAAGTGTCAGGCATCTGATTTACTATATTACTAATTTCCTTGACAGAATTATAGAAGAAAGCAACCTTATTATGTGCAAGCAAGACCTTTGACGGATATTTTTCATATTCCATCTTCTTCTTTCTCCACTTATCACAAATCGCACTAACAATATCATACATTCTATATCCTTTCTTACGCTCAAACCACTGTAACGCAACATAATTCTTATGCATATCTTCATTGTCATACTTAACATTATAAGTTTCTACATCCTTACCACTGAACTCACGCAAAAACTCAATGAACTCATAGTTAGGTGTTGCACTCATCAATACCACATTGCTATCAGTAGTGAGTATGCTCTTTACTATCTTATAACACACATCTCTGAAATTACTGTCATCTATGAGTTTATGATATTCATCAACGACAAGAATCGAACCCGCCCAAAATCTTGGCAAATCCGCTAAATCATTTATGTCTATATTCTCATAACCGAACTGGTTGTATTTTTCAACTTCAGAAGTTTTATCCCAAGTGCATATACGGATATTTTTATTCTTCTCAATATTCTCTGCACCACCATAAACACAACAACACTCATCGTGTTTTTCTTTAGACATAACAATACTTCTGTTAGGAACGCTTACAATCAATCCCTTACAATGCTCTCTTGCATAGTTGATAAAACCAGTTGTTCCACCATTGCCACAACGACCTTTGTTCAGGATGAATATCTTACCCTTATCACCCTTTACTTGAGAGAACCACTTCTCGTAATGACGGTCTGTGAGAATATCACTCAAATAAAACTGTTTTTCACTGACTTCAATTTCGTAGTCAAACTCAAACAACGCTTCTTCGCTTGTATTTCTAATATGTTTAGTCATATAAAACAAAAACACTTGAAATCTTACTTACGGCTTCCACTCCGCTTTCAGATTTCAAGTGCTTGTCTATATCTTTATATATTTGTTTTCATCAGCCCATAGTGGAAGCCAACCGATTGAAAACCTTATTACCATTCTCTATATTATTTATGCGCAACTGGCAAGAAGTGCCATTGTAATATAAATATAACAAAAAATAAAAAAATGTTTTCGCTAAACGATGGATAGTTATGAAAAAGGGATGAGAAGTTGCTATACGCCAGCAACCTCCATAAATACTTTAACGGGAGCAATCTCAATCAATACAATAAATATGATAGAAAATGGATAAAAACAAATTACAAGAAGAGATAGTTGTTGAAAAGAACAACATTCTTAATTTCAAAGATTTTGTGCTACAAGAAAGCAAAAAAGATAAGAAAGGAACCAAGAAAAGTCAAGATGTAAAGGACTTTGAGGAGTTCGTAGATGATATGGACGATGATTTCATTGACCCAAATGATCATCCAGAACGCTATATAAAACTTCGTGAACAGTTCATAAAAGAAGATTTACAATATAGAGGGTGCTTGTAGAAGAAACAAGCACCTTTTTTTTACTATGCTATCCATTTTTCTATATTGACCACCCTTCAAAAGAGGGTGGTTTATTTGTTCCAGTCTCTCATTGTGAAATGTGCAGGTAGTAAAAAAATAATAAAAATTATTTTTTCTGTTTATCCACTTTTCAAATAACAGAAAAAACTATCTTTATATGACAGCCGTCATTTTGGTGGCCATTTTTTTGTATATATTAAAAAAAAGTTGTACCTTTGCATCGCTTTGCACTTGGTGCGGGCTTTATATATTGAAAGTGTTTTCGCTGTCCTACAAGAAAATGTGGAAGTTTTCAAGAACGAAGGATGAACGAATGACACTCACTACTTGCTTGCTTGTGGTGGAGAACACATTGATAATCAATGTGTTCTATCGCCATATCATTCAAGTGTGGGGATTAGCATCGTTTATTTTCGTTCGGGTTTTTCCACAACCTTCTTGTTGATAAGCGTAGCCAACCTCACACTTTTTTTGTATATATCCATACCCCAATTGTAAAGAAGGAGTATGCCGAAAATCCTATAAAGAGTAGGTCTCACTAAAATTAATACAGTTATGTATCATTTCACATTAAAGTTTGCAAACAAGTATGTAGGTGGTATGACCGTAGGTTATACTCTAAATGTTTCATCCCCGCAAAATCCTCCTGCACCAAGTGACATCGAGAAAGCCTTAATAAATGCAGGTTTTTCCAAGTCTGAGGCTATGCAATTTTCACAGTTGCATTATTGGAGTAAATAAGAACTCTCGTTATAACAGGGAGATATATAAAGTAATATGCAAGCGTCTTAAAAAAACAAATAATTAGTATTTTTATCTTTTAAAATAATTTATTATGATTACATTAAAATATTGTGGCTCTCAAAATGGCCGTTTGAAAGAAGGAATGTATTTGAATGTTCCAACAAATTGGGCCAAAGGTATTTGTGGAAATATTACTGCAGATGCAATTTCAGAAATAATGGAGGTGTTAGAAGAGAAAAGTATTACCGTTAATGACTATGATCATGTGTTTGCAACAATGAAAGACACTTTTTTAAAAAATGACTTTGGTCGTCATGGCAGAAATGCTGGTAAAGTGTTATTGTGTTGGAAAAAGGTGTAGTTAAGAGAGGATAATACACTGATTTTTGGTGTATTTTTGCTATAAAAAAGTTGCACCGATGTGGGACCGATAGGATAATATAAGAAGATTGAGAAGGTGAAAAAGCCGATAATTTATCTCAATATCTTATTTTGATGTGTATTATTATCTGTAAAAAGCATATATGAAAAGGGTAATAATATTGCTAAATTGGGCCTGAAAGCCCCCGCTTCCGCTGAACAATTTTTATAGAGTCGATATTCTTTTGAGTATCGACTTTTCTTTTTATAAGCATCTATGTAAAAAGTTTTATGAAAATGTTTTTTAATTGAAAAAATATTGTTACCTTTGTACTCATAAAACAAGTATTAACGAGGCGGAATGGAATAATTGTTATTTTGATTGTTTTGTTTTGCTATTAAATTTCTAAAATTATGAGCGAAGAAAAAGATTTTATTGAAGTAGATGATACTGAATGTATCAAATTTATTCTTAATCATTTGCCTGAAGAGTTGAAGGGTAAAGTATCGGATGATGATATTCAGTATGTGCTTGATTTGATTTGTGAGTATTATGCTGAAAATGATTTGATTGAGGAAGATACTGTTGAGGAAGCGACTATTGCAGAAGAGGATATGTTTAATTTTATTCTTGCGGCTATTCGCAGAGAAAAAGTTGTTGAGATGGATGAATATACTCTTGAAGTGATTCTTGATGGTGAGTTTGAATATGGTAAAACTATTGGTATCTATACAGAAGAAGAATAAATGTTTTATTTTATTCTCAGATATATTGTAAGATATAGGCTGAAGGTAGTTACTGAAAATATAGCACGTTCTTTTCCAGAAAAGAGTGAGAGGGAGCGTGCTTTGATTGTTGATGGTTTTTATCGTCATTTTGTGCGTCAAAATTTTGAGAGTTTGCAGTTTTTGTTTATTTCTTCTGAGAGGATTAAGCGTAAGTTTGTGTTTGATAATATTGAGCTTATTGAGCATTTTGCTGCAGAACATCGTAATATGACTGCTGTTATTGGTCATTATGGCAATTGGGATTGGATGGCATCTGTGCCTCTTTGGAGTGATAAATTTTTTGTTGGAACACTGTATAAACGAATAAAAAGCAATTTTTTTAATAATTTGTTTTTGAAAATAAGAAGTCGTTTTGGTGTGTATTGTATTGATATGAAGCAGGCGTTGAGAGGGTTGATTGAGTTGAATAAAAAAGAAAAGTCTAATATTGTTGCCTATATAGCAGACCAGAGTACTACGAGACGAAATGTGCATTATTGGATTGATTTTTTGAATCAAGATACTGCTGTGCAATCGGGTTGGGCTACTATTGCTCGGAAGTTTGATACTGTGGTTTTGTATTTGAAGATAATGCCTATTGGTAAAGGTTATTATAGGGCTCATTTTGAGGTGATAACTGAAATGCCTAGATTGATGAGTGAGGAGGAGTTGGTTAGGGCATATTTTATGAAATTGGAGAGAGATATTAGAGAAAAACCTGAATATTGGCTTTGGTCGCATAATAGGTGGAAGCATAGGAGGATGGAGTGTTAGTGTTGACGGTTTTGTTGCTTGAAGGTTGCTTGAGCCTTGCTGTTTTATGAATTATGAATTGTGAATTAAATAAGGTTTCTGTTGTTATATTGAATTATAACGGACTGAAGTTGTTGCAGCAGTATTTGCCTACCGTGATTGCAAATTCGGGTGGGGCGGAGGTTATTGTGGCGGATAATGGTTCGACTGATGGTTCGGTGGAATGGTTGAAGACGGAGTATTCTGAGTTGCGACTTATTGCTTTTGATAAGAATTATGGTTTTGCAGAGGGGTATAATCAAGCGTTGAGATTGGTTGATAATGAGTATTATGTGTTGTTGAATTCGGATGTGTGTACGCCTGAGGATTGGTTGTTGCCTTTGTTTGATTATATGGAGTGTCATGCGGAGTGTGTGGCATGTCAACCTAAAATACGTTCGGTGCATGAACCTGAGAAGTTTGAATATGCAGGTGCTGCGGGTGGATTTATGGATGTTTATGGTTATCCTTTTTGTCGTGGACGAGTGATGGGTTATGTGGAGGTGGATAATGGTCAGTATGATACTGTTGAGGAGATATTTTGGGCAACGGGGGCTTGTTTGATGATACGTAGTAAGGCGTATTGGGATGCGGGTGGATTGGATGGAAGATTTTTTGCTCATCAAGAGGAGATTGATCTTTGTTGGAGGTTGAAGGCGAGGGGTGCGTCTATTGTGTGTGTGCCTCAGTCGGTGGTTTATCATGTTGGTGGTGGTTCGCTTGGTTATGAATCGCCATTTAAGACTAAACTTAATTTTCGCAATAATGCTTTGTTGTTGTATAAGAATTTATCAGCGGATCGTTATTGGTGGACGTATGTGTTTAGATTGTTGCTTGATTGGGTGGCTGCACTGCAAATGTTGTTGCAGCGAAAACCTAAAAACGCATTGGCGGTGATTGATGCGCAGCTTGAATTTATCAGAATGCGTAAGGAGTTTAAGGTTGATAGGGAAAGAAATATTGCACTTACAAAAGATAAAAAACCTTTGGGGCTATTAAACCTTTGGCTTATTTGGCAAGTCTATATAAATAAAAAGCAAAAATACTCGGATTTATAGTATCAACGTATTGTTTTTTTTTGTAACTTTGTACTTTGATTAAGAAACATATTAATTAACATTAAAAAATTAAATAGTAATGAAAAAGATTTTATTATTTGCGATTGCCATGGTTATGGCATTTACAGTTTCAGCACAAGAAAAACAAATTATTGAAATCGCTGAAAAAACTTATGATTTTGGTGTAATTAAAGAAGAAGATGGTCGCGTAACACACGTGTTTACATTCAAAAATGTAACAGAAGGTCCATTGACAATTAAAAATGTGCGTGCATCTTGTGGTTGTACTACTCCTGCTTGGAGTCGCGAACCTATTGCTCCAGGTGCAGAAGCACAAATTACTGTAACTTATAATGCTTCGGGTCGTCCAGGTGCTTTCCACAAATCAGTAACTGTAACTCTCAGCAATGGTACTGAAGACTTTACTCAAGTATTGTTTATCAAAGGTAAGGTTACTCCTAAACAAGTTGCTCCTGTAGCAGAGGAAAATACAGCAGTTCCTACAGTACAATAATAATTTTATTGACAAGAGATTTTCTGCACGAGATACAAGACCTAAAAGTCTCGTATCTCGTGTATCGTATCTAAATATCTAATATATAAAAATATGTCACACATCGAAAATAGCGAAGAATATAAAGGTTTGACAGTGAATCAAGGCGTTGAACAACCTCCTATGGTGAATCCTTATTTAACTCGTCGTGTAAAGCGTCGTCAATTATCTGTTAATGATTACGTTGAGGGTATTCTTGCAGGTAATCGTTCTATACTTAGTCAGGCAGTAACATTGGTTGAGAGTCTTTTGCCCGAACATCATACTATTGCTCAGGAAGTTATTGAAAAATGTCTTCCTCATGCAGGTAGGTCTATTCGTCTTGGTATTACAGGTGTGCCTGGTGCAGGTAAATCAACTTTTATTGAAGCGCTTGGTACATATCTCTGTAAGGAGCAGAATCATAAACTTGCAGTGTTGGCTATTGACCCAAGTTCTGAGCGTTCTAAGGGTTCTATTCTTGGCGATAAAACACGTATGGAAGAGTTGTCTATTGCTGAAAATGCTTTTATTCGTCCTTCTCCGTCTGCAGGTTCGCTTGGTGGTGTGGCACGTAAAACTCGTGAGAGTATAATTCTTTGTGAAGCAGCAGGTTTTGATACTATTTTTGTTGAAACTGTAGGTGTTGGGCAGTCTGAAACTGCTATGCACTCGATGGTCGATTTCTTTTTGCTTATTCAACTTGCGGGTACAGGTGATGAACTTCAAGGTATTAAGCGTGGTATTATGGAGATGGCGGATGGTATCACTATCAACAAATGCGATGGAAACAACATCGAAAAAGCACAACTCGCTAAACGTCAATTCCAAAACGCACTTCACCTATTCCCTATGCCTGAATCGGGATGGGCTCCTCAGGTAACTACTTGTTCTGCTTTTGAACATATCAATATTCCTGAAGTATGGAAAATGGTTACTGATTATGTGGCGTTTACTAATAAAAATGGTTATTTTGATTATCGTCGTAATCAGCAAAGTAAGTATTGGATGTATGAAACTATTGATGAATATCTTCGTACAAGTTTCTATAATAATCCTACAATTGAGGATTTGTTGAAACGATATGAAACTATGGTGAATAATAATGAGATGACTTCATTTGCCGCAGCGCATAAGTTGCTCGATACTTACAATAGTATTAGAAGTGCCGAATAAAAAAGGCAATCCTCATCTTCAACCTTTCAAGATAGTGAGAGCAACCTTCAAGCAAGGTATGCCGAAGAAGTCCGCCACCTATATTCATCCTTACAAACACGAAGGATATACGAAGGATACACGAAAGATAACCCTATTTTAGAACATTCAACACAATAAATTATGCTCAAATCCGAAAAATATTTTCTAATCCCTTTCGTTATTATATGGATTGTGGGGTTGACGTTTTGGTTCATTACCGACAAAGTAGGGATGCACTTAGTGTTAAATGGTTTTCATACTTCTGTGCTTGATGTTTTTTTTAAGTATTTTACTCAAGTAGGAGGATGGGTGCCATGTGCCGTTGGTGGTGTTTTGTTGTTGTTTAGAAAGTGGAAAATTGCTACGGTAGTACTTGTAGGACAACTGATTGCAACTCTTATTACAACACCAATCAAGCGTATTATTCGTGCACCACGTCCGTCTGTTATATTGTCCGAATTGGGCATTGATTTTCCTATGGTAGAAGGGGTTGATTTGCATTCTACTCTTTCCTTTCCATCAGGACATACGTCTGCTGCTTTTGCCTTTTGTTTTGCAGTAGCATTGTTTTGTACTAAATGGTGGCAAAAAATGCTTTGCCTTCTTGTCGCTATATTTTGTGGATATTCAAGGATTTATTTATCGCAACATTTTCTTGAAGATGTATTGGCGGGTTCGGTTGTTGGGGTTGTCTCTATATTGCTTCTATCTCCACTTGTAACAAAATTGAGAAAGATATAAGTGTTTGAAAAATAGAATATTTACATTTTTTATATGTCATTATAGTCGAGATTTTACGGAGTAAAAACGAGACCATTATGTCCAAATAAAAATATGTTCTTATGTCATTCTGTCTAAAAAACTAATATATATATGGTTGCTAAAAAGAAAAATACAAAAACTGCATCACCTCTAACCGCAAACCAAAAGCGTAATTTCTTTCTTGCGTTTTGGGGACTATTCGCAGTCGGAATTTTGTCGATTGTGCTTGTGTTTGTGTTGATTGCTAATGGCGCAATTGGTTATTTGCCTCCGCTTGAAGAGTTGCAAAATCCTAAAAACAAATATGCTTCGGAGATTATATCTTCTGATGGTGAGCGTATCGGTACATTCTTCACTGCTAAGGATAATCGTATTTTTACGACATACGATGAAATTTCGCCTAATGTAATTAATGCACTTATTGCCACTGAGGATGTTAGATTTCATTCACATTCTGGTATTGATGGGGAAGCTTTGTTACGTGTGCTTATTAAGCGTGTTGTTCTTCAACAATCAGGTGCAGGTGGTGGTTCTACTATCACTCAGCAATTAGCTAAGCAATTATATTCGCCTACAGCATCGAATATTTTTGAACGCGCCCTACAAAAACCTATCGAGTGGGTAATCGCAACTAATCTTGAGAAATTATACACTAAAGAAGAGATAATTACAATGTATCTCAATAAGTTTGACTTCTTAAATAATGCAGTAGGTATTGAAACTGCAGCACGTGTATATTTTGGAGTTGAACCATCGGAACTTAATATCGAGCAAGCTGCAACACTTGTGGGTATGTGTAAGAATCCATCATTGTATAATCCTGTGTCTGCGCGTCGTCGTCCTAAATGTCAAGAACGTCGTAATGTGGTGCTTGGACAGATGGTAAAGGCAAAACATATTACACAAGAAGAGTGTGATTCGTTGAGACAATTGCCTATAGAACTTGATTATCACCGTGTTGATCATAAATTAGGTATTGCTCCTTATTTTCGTGAATATCTTCGTAAAACTTTGCAAGCTAAAGAACCTAAACGTAAGAATTATGCTTCTTGGCAATTGAAACCATACGGACAGTATTATCTTGATTCACTTGAATGGGAGAATAATCCGTTATATGGTTGGATTGAGAAGAATCCCAAAGCAGATGGTTCGAAGTATGATATTTATCATGATGGTTTGAAGATATATACTACGATTGATGCTCGTATGCAACGTTATGCTGAAAAAGCTGTAGAAGAACATTTTGCAGATATGCAGGCTAAGTTTATGAAAACGTTGAAGTATAAGAAGAATCCTCCGTTTGCTAATAATACATCACAAGAAGATGTAGAGCGTGCGATGAATCAGGCTATGCGTCAGTGTGATAGATACAGAATGCTGAAAAAAGAGAAAAAAACAGAAGCAGAAATAAAAGAGTCGTTTAATACGCCTACCGAAATGACTATTTTTTCATACCAAGGGCAGATTGATACTGTAATGACTCCGATGGATTCAATTCGTTATCATAAGGCGTTTGCTCGTTGTGGAATGATGTCAATGGATCCAATTACAGGGTATGTGAAAGCATATATAGGTGGACCCGATTTTACTTATTTCCAATATGATATGGTAACTCAAGGACGTCGTCAAGTTGGTTCGACAATCAAACCTTATCTTTATTCACTTGCTATGAGTGAAGGTTATTGGCCTTGTGATACTACAAAGAATAAACCTATTACATTGTATGATAAACTTGGACGTGAGTTTACACCGCGTAATGATTCACATAAGCAATTAGGCGAAACAGTTACATTGCGTTGGGGGTTGCAAAATTCAAATAACTGGATTACTGCATATTTGATGAGTCTTTTAACGCCAGAGCAATTGGTTAATCTTATGCGTTCATTTGGTATTAAAGGATTTCTTGATCCTGTTATTTCTATCTGTTTGGGAGCATCAGAAGTTACAGTAGCAGAGATGGTTGATGCTTACACAGTGTTCCCTAATCATGGTATTCGTACAGAAGCAGTTTATGTTACTCATATTGAAGATAATCTTGGTAACGTAATTGCACAATTTACCCCTGCTACTGAAGAAGTATTGAATGAAGAATCTACTTATAAAATGCTTGATATGCTTCAAGCAGTTATCAATGAAGGTACGGGTGGACGTATTCGTTGGCGTCATAAGTTTGATGCTCCTGCAGGGGGTAAAACAGGTACTACTAATGAAAATGCAGATGGTTGGTTCATAGGTTTTACACCTGAACTTGTAACTGGTGTATGGGTAGGTTGGGAGGATCGCACTGTTCATTTTACTAATATGGCAGATGGACAAGGTGCTTCTATGGCATTGCCTGTATGGGGTAATTATATGTATAATGTTTATAATGATACAACGCTTGGTTACGATAAAACTAAGGGATTTGATATTCCCGAATGGTTCAATCCTAATGCAGGATGTAATTAAAAAGAATGCACTAAACAATTAAAGTTTAGTGCATTTTTTATATGAGTTATTTAAGGACAAACGGCACGAATGGACTTTCCATAACAGCGACTATTGCAATATAATTTATTGTAAGTTTGACTAAATGCACAATAGTAAGCATTATAGGTATTATTTGCATCAAGCGAACTTGTCCAATAACAACCATAATCTCCGACATAACAAGGCGCATCTTCAAATATCATACCAGCAGAAGGTAAGAAAATACTCTGATTAGTATAACCCTCTACATTTGATGTTACTCTATATCCATTTACTCCATTTTCTGTTGTTAATACCCATGTACATTTTTCTATCAATTCTTCTTCCTCTTCTTTAGTAGGCATGCGCCAAGAACCACCCCAATTTACATGTGCAGCATCATTTTCTGCATCAAGTATGGTTTTATAATCAGTAAAATTATTTTTGCCGAAATTATCTTGTGTGCAATATTTTGTTATATTATCATGAGAACCATTGCTGTGGATATAATTTTCCCATTTACATATTTCTTTGGGGGTAACTTCACCCCATGCAAAATAATAACCATATTCTTCTGGTTTGGTAGCACCAATATTACATGTTGCCCATTTTACCGATAACCCTAAATCCACAAACTCATGAACTTTGTTTGAATCATCAATCGCAACTTCTATGTAAAGTGTATCGTGTATATATATGGTATCATGTTCTACTTTTATGAGTGTACGAGGTAATAGTAGATGAAGAGTATCAATATCTTCCATTCCACCATAAGTAAGACTATCAATAGTTTTTACCGATGTTCCATAAAGTAGATTGCCGTTATGCCATACTAGTTGATTGGTTTGAGCTATTGCTAAATTTGTTATTACTATTAGAGTAATCATTGTGATAATTTGTTTCATAATAAGTTGATTTTTAGTGGTTGGTAATATTTAATAATCTAAGAAGAACATATATCTGTCTTCAATTATGCGCCAATCGAGAATTTCCCAAAGGGCATTTAGATAATCGCCTCTAAGATTGCGATAATCAATATAATATGCATGTTCCCATACATCGAAAGTGAGTAGAGGAATATAACCTTTGGTAAGTGGATTTCCTGCATTTGATTCAGTTAAAATGCTTAGTTCGCCATCTTTATTGCAAGCGAGCCATACCCATCCCGAACCGAATTGTGATGTTCCTGCAGCAACAAATTCTTCTTTGAATTTTTCAATTGTACCCCATTGGCGTACAATTTGTTGTGCAAGTTGTCCTGTAATGGGTGTGTGTGTTCCAAATTGCTGGAAATAGAATGTGTGATTCCATACTTGTGCGGCATTGTTGAATATTGAGCCTTTGCTGTGGCGGACAATGTCGATTAAATCGCTGTTTTCAAATTCGCTGCCTTTGATTAGGCGATTGAGGTTGTTTACGTACGCCAAATGGTGTTTGTCGTGGTGATAGCGGAGTGTTTCTGCGCTAATGGATGGTTTTAATGCCTCGTAATCGTATGGTAACGGAGGCAGATTGAATGTAATCATAATAATAAGTATTAAGGTTTTCATACAATTGTGCATTTAGATATTAGACACACAAGATGTTATATTTGTGGTTTATTCTCTTGTATTCAATTTTTATGCCAAACACCACATGCCAAAACATAAAGTATCGAAATGTCAAATTCTCAATTCTCAACTTACCTTCTCCTATACTACAACATATGATAAATATACTATAAATATATGATAAATATACTATAAATATAGGATAAACATACTATAACCATATCTACACAAACATTCATAGTAGCATAATAAAAAATGCCAAACTATCAAGTTTGGCATTTTTTATAATCAACTAATCTTATCAAGATTCTTCGCTATAAAATCCTTCCATCCCGAATATTTTCTTGTCGTCTCAAGACGATTCGATTGCAAAAAGTGGCAATACGCAGCAGCTAATCCGTCAGTAGCGTCTAAGTGTTTTGGTATCATTTCTTTGGGTATATGTAGCATGCGTTCAAGCATATTGGCTACTTGTTCCTTACTTGCCGAACCATTACCCGTAATAGCCATTTTTATTTTCAGTGGAGCATACTCCGTAATAGATATATCGCGTAATAGGGCAGCTGTGATAGCAACTCCCTGTGCACGACCAAGTTTCAACATCGATTGCACATTCTTACCAAAAAAAGGTGCTTCAATCGCCATCTCGTCAGGCAAATATTTGTCAATCAACGTTGTAACTGCATTAAATACCTCTTTTAGCGTAAGATAATGGTCTTTCAGTTTATGCAAATCCACCGAACCAAGAGTAATCAATTCTGCTTTCTGACCCATCACGCGTATCACACCATACCCCATAATCGTAGTACCTGGGTCAATACCTAATATTATTCTTTCTGTCGTAGAAGGAAGTTTCATAATCTCAAATTCTTTCCATAATAGTACTAAAAGTCAATGCCTTCTCTCCAAACAGAGAGCGAATCTCATTAACATAATCTCTCTCCATTTCCATTTTCCAATTCGTAATAAACATCAACGATGGCGCAATGAATTGAATGGCATAATTTTTGTAACCATCAGTCGATTCGCTATGTATCTTCAAAAACAGAGGATTAGCAAATCCATCATCCAACAAATTAGGAATATACTCAGTTTGAATATATTTCAAACATCTATCCGTTACAGATTCATGTATCGAGAACGTAGTGTTAAAAACAAACATAATTAAACGTGATTGATTTAGTCTGCGAAATTACAAAAAAAATATCATCTGACAATATTTATATAAAAAATATTAAAAAAATTATGAATTATGGATTAAAATGAGTATTTTTGCAGTTTAATAGGTAAATATATTAGAAATGAAAGCGAAATCAATTATTTTAGTTGTTGTAGTATCTGTGTTAGAGATATTTACAAGTTGTAAAATACAAAATGCACCTGGTGCATATCAGCCTGCAAAAGGACGTATTACGGTAGATATAGTGAAGAATCAGAATGAGAATAAGCCTGAAGTTGCTCCTACTCCAACACCTGTGGTGCGTGAAGTGGAAGAAAAAGTAGTAGCTCCTAAGCAAGATGTTGTTGTTGAGCCTGTATTTGTGCCAACTCCTGTTGTTGCTCCTCAACCTGAACCTGAACCACAACCTGCGATTGTACCTATTCCTGTTGTGGAAGAGAAAGAGGTTACTCGCGCTGAGAAGTTTGAAGTGATTGAGGAGCAGAGGGATGTTGTGGTGTTGAAGAAATATCATGTTGTGATTGGTTCGTTTGGTAATAAAGATAATGCTTTGAGATTGCAAGCGCAAATGAAGCCTCAATATGAACCAATTATTGTGCGTAACGAGAAAGGCATGTATCGCGTATTGCTTATGACATACGACACATATAAAGAAGCAAAAACTAAAATAGAAGAGGTTAGAGGGCAATTCCCTGATGCGTGGGTTTTGATTAAGGAATAGGATGTAAGTTAGTAGGTTTAGTTGTTTGTTATAGGTTACTAGATATCTAAAGAAATGAGTGAATTGAAATTGACTGTATTGGGTTCGGGTTCGGCGTTGCCAAGAGGTGATGCCTTTCATACGTCGCAAGTATTGGAGATGAGGAATAAGCAATTTATGATTGATTGTGGTGAGGGCGCACAGATACGAATGCGTCAGAATTGTGTACATACGGCGCGATTGAACCATATATTTATTAGTCACTTACATGGCGATCATTGTTTCGGATTGATAGGACTTATTTCTACGCTCGGTATGCTTGGACGTACTGCCGATATCACTATTCATTCGCATCCTGATTTGGAAGGGTTGCTTGCTCCGCAAGTTAAGTATTTTTGTTCTGAATTTCCATTCGAAGTGAAATTTGAACCATTTGCTCCTTATAAGAGTGAGGTGATATATGATGATAGAAGTGTGAAGATTACTACTTTGCCGTTGAAACATCGTGTGCCATCGAGTGGTTTTTTGTTTGAAGAGAAACCAACCGAAAGGCATTTGGTGAAGAGGATGTTGGATGCGTATGAGGTGCCAATAGTGCAATACCGTGCTATTAAAGCAGGTGCAGACTATCTTACTCCCAATGGTGAGGTAGTGCCAAATCATAGGTTGACGACTGAGCCTACGCCGCCTAAACGATTTGTGTATATGTCGGATACGGCATACACTGAAAAATATTTAGATTTGATACACGGTGTTGATTGCTTGTATCATGAATCTACTTTTTTGGCGGAGGATGCAGCTCGTATAAAGGCGACATTGCATAGTAGTGCAGCACAGGCAGCGACATTGGCAAAAAAAGCAGAGGTTAAGCAATTGATTATAGGACATTATTCTGCTCGATATGATGATAGGGGTGTATTTCTTGATGAGGCGAGAGCGATATTTCCTAATACTCAGGCAGCATTTGATGGAGCAAGTTATATTTTTTGATGTGAAATGGTGGTTATACATTAAAAAAATGGATAGACTCATAGTCTCACGACTTAGTCTATCCTACCAAAATGTTAAACCAAAATATTTCACACTATGATGAAATATATAAATTATGTTTACAAAAATTGTGCCAAAATAGATATATATGAAAAAGATATTATTGATATTAGTTGGATTTTTTGTATTGTGTATTAGTTTGTGTGCACAGACGCGTCGTGATGGAGAGTTGTTGTTTAATGAGGGGCGTTATGAGGAGGCGTATGATGTGTATGCGAGTTTGGCGAGTAGTTACCCTAAGGATTATTTGTTGAAATATCAGATGGGGCGTTGTTTGTTTGAATTGAATAGGTATGATGAGGCGGTTGGTTTGTTTGAGAGTGCTTTGAGGAAGGATATTAAAAAAGCGAATATTTATTTGGGTGAAATATATTTCAGTCAGTATCGTTTTGAGGAGTCGGTTGCGGCATATTCTGCGTATATTGAGACTTTGGGCGAGGGAGAGGATAGTTTGTTGATGGTTTATCAAACAAAGATTATGAAGTCTAATTTAGGTGCGAGTATGCTTGAAAGGGTGGAAGATATTGCCGTGATTGATAGCGTTAAAATAGATAAACAGCATTTTCTTTCTGCTTATCGTTTGCCTCGTGATTTGGGTAAGTTGGGTTTGTATCGTGATGAGGATGGAGTGTCAACTGAGGAGGTTCGAGGTGTTTATTATACGGGTAGAGAGGATAAGATGTTGTTTGCGAACGGGGTTGATGGTGGGGATTTAGATTTAAATGTGTCATATAGGTTGGTGGGTGGTTGGAGTGATGCGGTTGGTTTGTCGTCGGTATTGAATACGTCTGAGGATGAGAATTTTCCGTTCGAATTGCCTGATGGAGTGACTCTTTATTTTGCGTCGAAGGGGCATAATTCGTTGGGTGGATATGATATATTTCTTACTCGTTATAATGGTACGATTAATGATTATTCGGTACCTGTGAATATTGGTATGCCGTTTAATTCTCCTGCAAATGATTATCTTTATGTTTTTGATGAATTGGCGCATATTGGTTGGTTTGCTACTGATAGGTGTCAGCATGCAGATACGGTGGTTGTTTATGAGTTTGTGCCGAATACTGAAAGGGTTTTACTTAGAACGGATGATGTGGATTATCGTCGTAGGGTGGCGCAAATGAAAGCATATCGTAAGGTAAATTTAACCGCTGAGGAGGGTGAGGATAATACAATTGAGATTGGTAAGCAGGAGTCGGAGATAAGTTTTTTTGTGAATGATGGTGTTGTTTATACTCGTGTGTCTCAGTTTAGGAGTGAGGTAGCTAGGGGGTTGTTTGTTGAGTTGCAGGAGGCGGATAAGCGTTTGTTGACGTTGATGCGTTTGTTGGAGGGTAAGCGTCGTGAGTTCTTTTTTGCTGTGGTGGAGGATGATAGGGATGTGTTGCGTGCTGAGGTGTTGGAGCTTGAGGCGAAGGTGCGTAGATATAATGAACTTGTGGATGAGTATGTTTTGCAAATTCGTAGAGAAGAGATTTTAATAAGGAATAGGGAATAAGAAGCATGGATTTGAGAATTAGTTTTAATTTTTAATTTTTAATCTTTAACTCTATATTCAATTTTTAATTTTTATATTATGGATATTGTTTTGGTAATTACTTTTGTTGTTTTAGGAATAGCATTTTTTATTCTTGAGATATTCTTTTTGCCTGGTGTGTCGATTGGTGGTGTTGTGGGTACGTTGTTTACGGGTGCGGGTATTTGGTATGCCTTTGCTAAATTGGGTGTCATGACGGGTTGGATTGTTGTTGCTATTTCGCTTGTGGTATTGTTGATTGCTATTGTTTATTTCATAAAGGGTAAGCCTCTTGATAAGATGGCGTTGGATAGGGAGTTGGAACAGGATACTCTTTATGATATGTCGAAGGTTGCGGTAGGAGATAGGGGTGTTACTATTTCGCGTCTTGCTCCTATGGGTAAGGTGCTTGTGAATGATGAGGAGTATGAAGCGAAATTCCGTGAAGGTTTCCTTGATAGAGGGGTTGAGATTGAGGTGCTTGAAATTGAGGGGAATGTTTTGGTTGTGGGGAATGGTGAATTGAGAATGGAGAATTGAGAATGGAGAATGGAGAATTACTAACAATTAATTACTAACTATTAAATACTAATTACTATGACTGTTTTAACTATTGCTGGTATTGTATTGGTTCTTATCCTTTTGATAATTTTCCTTTACTATGTACCATTCGGATTGTGGCTTACAGCCAGAGTTTCGGGAGTGAGAATTTCTCTCATACAACTTTTTTTGATGCGTATTCGTAAGGTTACGCCATCTACTATTGTAAATGCAATGATTGAAGCGCGTAAGGCAGGTTTGACTGACATTACTCGTGATGATCTTGAGGCGCATTATCTTGCGGGAGGGCATGTTGTTCGTGTAGTGCATGCTCTTGTGTCTGCTGCTAAGGCGAATATTGAACTTTCGTTTAAGACTGCTACTGCTATTGACCTTGCAGGTCGTGATGTGTTTGAGGCGGTGCAGATGTCGGTTAATCCTAAGGTGATTGATTCGCCTGTTGTTTCGTCGGTTGCTAAGGATGGTATTCAGTTGTTGGCAAAGGCGCGTGTTACTGTTCGTGCTAATATTCGTCAACTTGTGGGTGGCGCTGGTGAGGATACTATTCTTGCTCGTGTTGGTGAGGGTATTGTGTCGTCGATTGGTAGTTGTGAGACTCATAAGCAAGTGCTTGAGAATCCTGATTCTATTTCGAAACTTGTGTTGTCTAAGGGTTTGGATGCGGGTACTGCGTTTGAGATTTTGTCGATTGATATTGCTGATGTTGATGTTGGTAAGAATATTGGTGCTGCATTGCAGATAGATCAAGCGGAGGCGGATAAGAATATTGCTCAGGCGCGTGCAGAGGAGCGTCGTGCTATGGCGATTGCTCTTGAGCAGGAGATGAAGGCAAAGGCGCAGGAGGCGCGTGCTTTGGTTATTGAGGCGGAGGCGGAGGTGCCTCGTGCTATGGCGGAGGCGTTCCGTAGTGGTAATCTTGGTATTATGGATTATTATCGTATGAAGAATATTGAGGCGGATACTCAGATGCGTGATGCGATTGCTAAACCTCAGGGTAAGGAGCAGGGTAAGAAGTGATGTATGGGTTTTCTGTGTTAATAAAAAAAGCGGATATTTGTTGTGAATATCCGTTTTTTTGTTTTTATATTGGGTCTATGTCGAGGTGGATTTGGAGGGTTTTGTATGGTTGTTGTGATGTTATGCTTTGTATTTCGTCGTGTATGATTTGTTTTGCTTGTTGTGGGTTGGCGGTTGTTTCTATTTTGATTAGTATTTGTTTGATGTGTTTGTTTTGTATGCGTGCGATGGATGGTGTGTCAGGACCTAGTATGCGGTTGTGTAGTCTTAGTTTTAGTTTGTTTGCTAATGTGTTGGCAGCACGTGTGCATGTGTTTAAGTCGGTGTGTTTGAGTGTTATGCGTATTAGTCGCACGTATGGTGGATAGTTGAAGGAATGGCGTTCTGTCATGTCTTGGTTGAAGAATGCTTGGTAGTTGTTTGTGAGGATTTGGTTGAATATTGGGTTTTCGGGTTGGTAGGTTTGTATGAGTACTTTGCCTTGTTTGGTGTGTCGTCCTGTGCGTCCTGATACTTGCACGAGGAGTTGGTATGCTCGTTCGTATGCTCGGAAGTCGGGGTGGTAGAGTAGGTTGTCGGCGTTGAGGATGCCTACTAGTCCTACGTTGTTGAAGTCTAATCCTTTGGCAATCATTTGTGTGCCTATGAGGATGTTGATTTTGCCTTGTTGGAATGTTTCGACTATTGTGTCGAATGTTTTTGGGTTGTGTGTTGTGTCGGAGTCTAATCGTGCGATTTGGTAGTTTGGGAATAGTTGTTTTGTTTCGTTTTCTATTTGTTCGGTGCCGAATCCGTGGGTGGTTAGTGTGCCTTCGGTGCATTGCGGACAAGGGAATGTGGAGGTTTGCTTGCTTGAGGGTATGGTGAGGGTATGGTGAGGGTTGCTGTTTTGGTGGTTGTGGATTGATATGGTGTGTCCGCAGTAGTGGCAGGTGAGGGTGTCATTGTGGCGATGGTATGTGAGACTGACATCGCAGTTGGGACATTTTGGTACGTATCCGCATTGGTTGCATTTCATGTAGGGTGCGAATCCGCGTCGGTTTTGGAATAGTATAATTTGTTCTCCTGTTTGGAGGCAGTGTTTTATTGTGTCTATCATTTCGAGTGAGAAATGCCCTTTCATCTGTTTTTTGCGGTAGCATTCTTTTATGTCAATCAATTGGATTTGTGGTAGTGCGATGCCTCCATATCGTTGGTTTAATTCTACTAATTTGTATTTTCCGCTATAGCAGTTGGCGTATGTTTCGATGGATGGTGTTGCGGTGCCGAGTAGGGTTTTTGCGCCGTGTATGCGTGCGAGGAGTGTTGCTACGTCGCGTGCGTGGTAGCGGGGTGCGGGTTCGGTTTGTTTGTATCCCATGTCGTGTTCTTCGTCGATGATGATTAGTCCGAGGTTGTTGTATGGGAGGAATATGGATGAGCGGACTCCGAGTATTAGTTTGTAGGGGTTGTCGGATAGTTGGTGTTGGTATGTTTCTACTCGTTCGTAACTGCTACAGAATGAGTGAAAAATGCCCATTTCACCGCCGAAGTATTGTTTCATTCGGTTGGCGAGTTGTTGTGTTAGTCCTGTTTCGGGTACGAGCATTAGGACTTGTTTGCCTTGTGCGATGTAGTCTTTGATGAGTTGGATGTATATTTCGGTTTTGCCGCTTGATGTGATACCATGTAGTAGGGTGGTTTGATGTGTAGAAAATGCCGATTTAATCGCTTCGTAGGCGGTTTGTTGTGCTTGGGTTAGTTGGTGTATGTCTGCTGATATTGTTGATGTTGTGTCGATGCGATAGGTTCGGCGTTTTTCGATGTGTAGGATGTTTTTGTCGGTGAGTTGTTTGAGTATGGCAGGTGATATGCCTGTTGTGTCTAACAACTCTTTTTTCGAAATGGCGTTATATCCTCCCGATAGTTCGATATATTTTTCTAATAAATCTTTCTGTTTTTTTGCACGTCCTATTATGTTCAGTGCTTCGTTTGTGTTGTTTATGTATGTTGGATTTATTGCGATGAAATCGGTGAATTTTGGTTTGTAGTTGTCGGTTGTTTTTTCGGTTTTTGCTATTATGCCTATGTCTATGAGGTGTTTGATGTGTTTTAGTTGTGATGTGGTGAATTCTGTTATTGGATGAGGTTTTTCGTCTTTGAGTATGTTGATGATTTTCTCTTCGCTTTTTGATAGGTTTGTGTCTATCATTTCGGGTACGAGTTCGATAATTGATTCATTCTCAATTTTTAGTCCTGATGGTAGTGCTGTTTTGTATATATCGCCTAATGCTGCTTGATAGTATTGACTGACGAAATTCCATAGTTGCAACTGCGTTGGCAGTAGTATTGGTTTGTCGTCGATTAGTGCCGCGATAGGTTTGATTTTGTCGTAGTTGGGGTGGTTAGAGTGTATGTTTACAACGATGCCTGTATAGAATTTATTGGCACCAAAATGCACAATAACTCTCATGCCTACAGCGATTTGTTGTTCCATCTCGGTAGGGATGCTGTAGGTGTAAGTATGCGCTAATGGCAAGGGCAGTATTATGTTAGCAAATTTGGTTATCATATAGATGCAAAGATAGTAAAAATAATTCATAATTATTTGTTTTACTCACGAATTTTTTGTATCTTTGTCAATTAATAAATATAATAACTCTAATACACGATAAATATGAAAAACAACTATTGTATTATTATGGCAGGCGGCGTAGGAAGTCGCTTTTGGCCTGTTAGCACCAATGAAAAACCAAAGCAATTCCTCGATTTTTTTGGCACAGGACGTTCACTCTTGCGCATGACGTATGAACGCTTAGACGGTATAGTGCCTGCATCGAATGTTTTTGTTGTAACCAACAAGATATATAAAGACACAATCTTGGAGCAATTGCCTGAATTAGCAGACAATCAAGTCTTGCTCGAACCTATGCGTCGCAACACTGCGCCATGTATTGCATACGCCGTATATCGCATCCGCAAACAAAACCCTAAAGCAAACATCGTAGTACTGCCATCTGATCATTTAATCACAAACGAAAAAGAATTCCAACGCGTTATCACCGAAGGACTACGCTTCGTATCAAACAATGACGCATTGCTCACACTTGGCATGAAACCAACACGTCCCGAAACAGGATACGGATATATCCAACTCGGCAACGGAGGTGACGATTTGCGCAAAGTAAAAACATTCACCGAAAAACCAAACCTCGAAATGGCAAAAGTATTCCTCGCATCAGGCGAATTTGCTTGGAACTCAGGCATGTTCCTTTGGCGTGCCGACGTGATTATCAACGAATTCAACCGCCATTTGTCAGAAGTTGCCGACAGATTTGCCGAAGGCGAAAACGTATATGGCACACAGCACGAGCAAGACTTCATCAACCGCATATATCCCCAATGCCCAAATATCTCAATTGACTATGGCATCATGGAAAAAGCAACCAACGTATACGTTATGTTAGCAGATTTCGGATGGAGCGACTTAGGCACATGGACATCTCTTCACGAACTCACACCAAAAGACACAGACGGCAACGCAGTAGCAAAATGCCAAGCAATGCTCTATAACGCCAAAAACAACATGATAGCACTCCCCGAAGGTGAATTAGCAGTCATCGAAGGATTAGACGGATACCTCATCGCACGCGACAATGGCGTACTACTTATCTGCAAAAAAGACGAAGAAGCACGCATCCGCCAATACGTCAAAGATGCCGAAGAAAAATACGCCAACAAATACATCTAACCCCCCAACCCCTAAACATCGCATAAACACATGAAAATAACATTCTTTCGCACACCAAAACCACGTCGTTTCCATCACAAAAACATCTACTACAACCCCGAAAAAGAAGAACGTGAAGAACGCGAAAACCGCATAAACAAAGAATTAGGACTAACATCCGACGACAAACCCTTCGTAACATCCATACGTCGAGGCACCTTCCGTCGAGGCATGTTCGATGCAGACGACATGCCTGCACGCGATGAACTTGCACGCGACAGACGAATGAAAACCGCACGCAGCATAATCATCATCATCGCATCACTATTATTCGCCGCCTACATCATCGCCACATCAGGCGATTTCCTCGCCCTATTTCAATAAAGTAATTAGTAACTCCTAACTCCTAACTCTACCATACCTTCACCATAGGTGTAACTAATTGTAATAGTGAATGTTATAAAACAACAAGCGGATAACATCAAAAAAACACAATGGACATAATTCACCTCCTACCCGATTCAGTAGCCAACCAAATCGCAGCAGGCGAAGTCATACAACGCCCCGCATCAGTCGTAAAAGAACTCGTCGAAAACTCAATCGACGCAGAAGCAACCATAATAAAAGTCATAATCAAAGGAGCAGGGCGAACATCCATACACGTCATCGACAACGGAAAAGGCATGAGCGCAACCGACGCACGCCTCGCATTCGAACGACACGCCACATCAAAAATCCAACAATCCACCGACTTATTCTCGCTCACAACAATGGGATTTCGAGGCGAAGCACTCGCATCCATCGCAGCAGTAGCACAAGTCGAACTACGCACACGCCGTGCCACCGACGAATTAGGCACATTCATCGAAATCCAAGGTTCACAAATCCAACGACAAGAACCACAACAATGCCAAATAGGCACACAATTCCTCATCAAAAACCTATTTTACAACGTACCCGCACGACGCAAATTCCTCAAAAGCGACGAAACCGAAATGCGCAACATCCTACAAGAAATGTCACGCATCACACTTGCACACCCCAACATAACCTTCCAACTCTACAACAGCGACGACTTAATCTACGACTTACCATCAGCCACATTCAAACAACGCATCGTTGCACTATGCGGACGCAAAACACGCAACATATCACAACAACTCCTTGACATTGAAGTAAACACAACCCTTGTCAAACTCACAGGATACGTAGGCACACCCCAATCCGCCAATCGTAACCCACATCAATACTTCTTCGTCAACGGACGATACATGAACCACCCATACTTCCGCCGCGCCGTCCTACAAGCATACGAACGAATGATAACTCCCGACGACGCACCCCAATTCTTCCTACATCTCGAAGTCAATCCATCCACAATCGACGTAAATATCCATCCAACAAAAACAGAAATCAAATTCGAAAACGAACGCGAAATATGGAGTATCATCATCATCGCCGTAAAAGAAGCACTCGGCAAATTCCATGTAGCACCATCAATCGACTTCGACACAACCGACAGCATCAACATCCCCGTAGCAACACCCCAAACCGCTACACCAACAATGCCAAAAGTAACATTCAACCCCAACTACAACCCATTTCACAACACACAAAATCACACCATTCCATCGCAATCTACACCACGCAATTGGCAAAAACTCTTTGACGTAAGAAATGAGGAGTTAGAAGAGAGAAATTCTTTGTCCGACTTGTCCAACATGTCCGACTTGTCCGACAATCTTAAACAAAGCGAAAAACCATCACCCCTCAATTCTCAACTCTCAAATCTCAACTCTCAACTCTCAAATCTCAACTCTCAATTCACACCCATCAACGAAGTCCTAATCTACAAAAACCGCTACCTCTGTACCCCGATGAAATCGGGCATTATGCTCATCGACATAGGGCGCGCAATCACACGCATCTGTTACGACAAACTCATGCAACAAATACAACGTAGCACCAACCAAGCAAGTCAAAAACTTCTCTTCCCCGAAATATTAGAACTAACTCCCGACGACAAATGCCTATTCACCGAAATCGAACACGAACTACGAACCATAGGATTTGACTTTGCCGAGTTCGGCAAAAACATGTACCGCATCGAAGCAGTACCTGCCATCCTCACCGAAGGCACCGACATACTCCGACTACTCGAAAACATCCTCGCCGAAGTAAAAGCAAGCGGATGCTCAATCACCAACCAACTACACCAAATAATCGCCACCACCATATCTCACAGCGAAGCAAACCAACGCATAAAAAGCAACATAACACCCGAAGAATGCAACTCCCTCATCGGACAACTATTCGCATCAACTAACCCAAACAACACACCAAACGGCAAAAAAATCATCAACATCCTATCTGACAACACAATAGACGCAATGTTCTAATCATAGAATAACGTCCAAACCTCTGACACGTCCGATAGCATGTCTGTGTGCCATAAAATTATATCTAATAAGAAATCAAGAAAATAAAAAATATGAACAAGCAACTCTTACAAACCATCCTCGACAACCAAAAACGAGTACCACACACCCTATCGCTCAGTGATATGGGCATAACAACCGACATCGTCAACCAAATCTACGAATGGGCACGCCCATACGCAGCCGAAGGCGAAGTTGCCAACTACATCCCCCAACTCGCTCGTGTCGATGCCAACAAGAGTGCCATCGTTATAGGCGATTTGCTCGGCAACCAAATAGCAGTAGGCGATGGGGTAGATGTGAAGGTGTCTATACAATCAGTCGTAAAACCATTCCTCTATATCTATGCCCTCCAACAAGGCATTGCTCCCCACGACATATCCTATATCGAACCAACAGCGATGCACTTCAACAGTGATGCTGTCCTACATCCCGAGTCGCACCGCAATCGCCCAGGTCATCCCCTCAACAATGCAGGAGCAATCAGTAGCGCAGGAGCAATCAGCGACTTTTCTGATTTCCTCCAATTCATGCGCCGCCTCACCAACAACCATCAACTCGCTGTGCTCGAAGATGTTTATCAATCCGAAATGGCAACTAATGCCAACAACCGTGCTATCGCCATGCGATTAGTAGCAACAGGACGATTCGCCACCATTGACGAAGGCATGCATGCACTCGACAACTACACACGAGCATGCGCCATAGGCGTAACTCCCGCCGAAATCACACAAGCATGCGTAGTACTCGCGCGAGGCGGACGACTTAATAATGAGCAAATTATCAACGAAAACAACATCGTCCGTGCCATCAATGCCATGAACTCTTACGGACTCTATGAGCGCACAGGCGAAATATCCTTATTAGCAGCAGGCGTGCGCGCCCTCTCTTGCAAGAGCGGAGTAGGCGGACTTATCATCAACATTGATCCTGCACGAGGGGCATTTACCACATACGCCCCACGACTCGATGCAGCGGGCAACTCTTCATTCGGCAAATACGCCCTCATCCCCCTCAACAACCTACTCGCAGCACCATACGCTATGCGACTTTCAGCAGACGAAATCATCAGCACCATCGCCGAATTCGACAAGTGATAGTAGAGACGTAGCCTGCTACGTCTCAAACAACACAAAACAGCAAGGATCACCATACCCTCACCTTACCCCCTAAAAAAAGAGACTTAGCATTTTTCACGTGTTAAGTCTCTTTTACTATTCATATTATGCTGCTATATTTTTTTGTAATTCTTTCATGATAGCAGCATGTTGTGGCGTATATTTCCACAAAGTCCCAAAATAAACACTCAATGTTCTTACAGTATTATCGCGTAAGATATAGAAATCGCCCCACAACCAACTTGTAGTAACAAATTCTTCATCCACCTGCAATAATGGTACACGAGCAATTATTTCTTGATCATTAACCGTTATACATACTTTAACTGTAATAGTTGGAAATACCTCAAATTCATTCCATCTATCAAATACAGGTACTTTAACTTCTTCTAATTCGTAGTCACCAACTCGCCATTTAACTTCGTTACCGTATAATTTTGTAAGATGATAACCAACACCAATTTCATCGCAATATGCCATATATTGCACTTGTTCAAGGAGTACATCGTACTCTTTCATATTTTTACCGCGTTTCATTTTATTTTTTCTGTCACGGTCAAATTTTAAATTTTCATTTTTTGTCATTTGAATTATATTAAATAATTAATATTGCATCGAATCACCATATTTCGACATTAGCATCGAGTAGGCAAACTCAATATTCTTATTATCAGTAACCTTACGCAGGCGACTGAGGATAGTGTGTAGCGCATCTATTGCTACCTTGGGGGTTAAGATTGTAGGACTGCGTATTTGCACCTTTCTGACATGTGTATGTTTCAGCATTTCCTTTTTCTCCTTATAAGTTTTCGTCTCTTCAATGAAGATATACACATCCTCCCCAATCTTGAAGTGAGGAAATATAGTCTTCACCGTCTTACCCTTTTCGTCCTTCACCTCCAATGGTGGTCGTCGCTCATGGTGGAGTGCGATTTGCTCGAAATAGTATATCAATCTGCTCTCTGCCATGTTGGTTTTTTTCAGGAGCATAGAGCGTGTCTGCTCTATCCACTCCTCGCGCGTAACTTTTTCTCTCATACTTCTTCCTCCTTGTTTATTTCATTCTTTTTTCTGTTCGCGTATTTGTAATTATTCGCCTTTATACGCGACTTTACGGCACTCCAATACAATTTCACCCTTTTTTTTAATTGCCTCTACATCAGGATAAATACCCTTAAAACAGGCGTTAAAAACCAATCCTGTGAACTCATACCAATCGCCTTTCGACATCTCTTCATAGTAATCCATGTAATCTCGGAAGAAAGGAGCAAAGGTTTTGGTGGTTGTTAATTCTTTGGTCATTACGCTGCTGATTGTTTTTGATTTTTCAATTTATCAAAGTATTCTTTAACTTTCGTTTCATCAAATACTTCGTAGTATTCGCCACAGTCATAGACTACTAACCCTGACTTAGTGAGGTATTCGACTATTCTGTCATCCACCATATCCATCCAATCGAACAATTCGTATTTACTTAACACTTCAAAAATACAACCTTCAGGGTTATGTCCCTTGATGATTTTTCTTCCATAGGCATCTCTGCTCTCGAAATATCCACAACCTTTGCAATACCCCACTAAAATTTGTGTGTTGAAATTAGAATCAAAGATGAGGTTAGCAGCATGGAGTTTTGATACTTCATTGAATTTGAAATCACTTTTGGTGAGACCTGTTGCTTTTTTTAGGCAGAATAAAACATTGTTCTCTCTTCTGAACATTTCGTAATTAAAATTAGGATCGATGCCTTTCATAAAAATATTATTATATTTCATAATATAATACAACTGACCTATACGTTGTGGGGTTTTTAAAAATTAAATAAATAAATATATTTAAAAAAATAAAATTTTCTTAGCGAAAGAGTGGCACCAATCTCACGACTATCCGCTCTTGAATGAATTAAAAAAATTAAGTTTATTAAAAAAAATTAAAAATGATTAATGAATTTATTTAATCTATTTGTTTTTCTTTGACGTTGCAAAGCTATAAATAATTTTTGAAATAAAAAATAAAATTATAAATTTTTACAAAATATTTTTTATTTTTCTTTTAATATATTGATTTTCAAAGAGAAGAAATATTAAAAATATAATACTTTTTTATTACAATTATGTAAATTTATGTATTTTTATTGAAATAATTATTGTTTTTTATTTGTTTGTATCGGATTTTTTTCGTAATTTTGCACAAAATTTAGTTACTAACACATAAATATGATAAATTATGAGAAATACTATTTTGTACAAATGGTTCAATCCGAAAGGTAGTAGTTATAAAACCAAAATGGAAATATTAGATGGATTAAGGGCACGGTTGATAAATTTAACATCCCACTTATACCAAACAACGCCTTTAACAATGCCTGAAATAGATACTATAAGAAAAGATCAGGTAATAGAATGGATCAGTCAATCCGATTTGAAATATGCCCAATTATTGGATTTATTGAGTACATATATTCTTGAAGATATTAGAACAAATGGTAATTTAATTAATAATGGTATTATCAAATTAGATAATGATAGTTATAGGTTATTAAATAAATTATTAGATAATATAAAATCAAGAATAGTAAATACGGATTATTTTTTGGGCGATGAAGAAGAAATAAATGTATGTTGTGATTCAAGAGTACCTTACTCTAATGAGTCTAAAGAAAAAATGTGCAGAGAAAAAGATTTGAAAGAAAAAACAATAGAAGGAGTGTTGAAAGAAAAAAGGAAAAGAGGTAGACCAAGAAAAGAGAAAGAGAATGAAGAGAGTAACGATTGAGGTTACTCTTTTTTTGTTTGGTTTTTGGTGATAATTTGGTTGTGATTTGGATAATGAAAATTTATGTTTTTTTGCTTTATAATACATTGAAATATAATAATTTAAGTGATAGATATTTATCACAATGTCTATATCTAATATAAAATATAAAATATAAAATATAAAATAAAGAATATATAATAATGAATAAGAATAATGAATACATAATATAGAATAACTAATAACAAATAATTATTGACACATTATATATAAATATAGGTTATCTATTAACTATAGATATAGTTATCTATGGTATTTCTTT
>JAZOUT010000157.1:0-1892 GCA_045658305.1 Candidatus Aphodosoma sp.
GGTACACGAATTTTGGCAGAAACAGCTAAACCGCCCCTGCTAAAGATAAATAAAATGCTATTTTACAAGCTATCCGAGGTATTTTCGGTGTGCTAACTTCACATTTGTTTGGTTTACCATTGCATAATGTAGGGTTGTATCAATCTTAACGTGTCCAAGCAGTTTTTGTACTTGTTCTATGGGCATACCTTTGTCTATGGCCATAGTAGCAAGCGTTCTTCTGAATTTGTGCGGATGCACTTTGAGAATATTGGCACGTTTCCCTAATAGTCGCAAACGTGATTCAACACCGCTAATGCTCAACCGTGTATAAGGAGCTGAAAGACCAACAAATAATGCAGGATTGTTATCAGTTCGTTGTTCTAAATATCGTTTTAGGTGTATTTTGGTGCGGGCATTGAAGTAAACTTCTCGTTCCTTGTTACCCTTACCAAAGACCACACATTGACGTTCCTGAAAATCTATGTCATCACGGTTCATTTTAACAAGTTCTCCTACACGAATACCTGTGCTTGCCAGTAGGTCAATCATTGCAATGTCACGAATTTCGGTACAGCTATCACGTAATACTTCCATGCTCTCATCACTCAGTACCTCTTTCACAAGTGTGTCTGTACGCACCTTATGTATTCTGCGAACCGGACTTTTAGTGATATAATCCTCATCTTCCAACCATGAAAAGAAACTGGAGAATATTCTGCGGAGATTATCAATGGTGACTTTGCTTAATTGTTTTGTGTCCTGCTGTGCTGCAAGATAGCAACGGATGTCGTTTGTTGTTATTTCACAGACTTGTTTTTGAATCACCATCAGTAATTTCTCAATAGAAGATTGGTAATAATGGATGGTTTTCTCGGAGCACCCCTCTATACGTTTAGCAGAAAGAAATACTCCTACGAGTTGTGAGTTTGCTCGTTTTCTAACTTCTTCATCATTTGCTCGTTTGCTAATCTCATACTTGGATAGTTCATCTTTTACTATCCCTGCTACCATTGTGATTTGCTCTGCTGTAAAATTGGACTCCATTCGGTGGATTACAGCTTCTAAAAAAGTTTCTTTCATATAGTCTTGCATTAAGTGTATAGTTTAATATAAGACTATCAATATATAACGGGGCATATAAATGATAATTTACCGACACCTGACCATTCATCAATAAGGGCAACAGATTGTCTCGCTGTTTAGTGAGATTTTCTATTTCTTGTCCAATGTTCATCTGTTTATCAAAAATAGGTTTGCTTATTGACTCATACATTTTGATTACATCACTAGATGGAATAACAATAGGTAATCCATATAAATCATCTTTTGTTATAGAACCAAAAGTAGTACCAGCTGAGTTTAAGCTGTCAAATCTAACTTTCAAGTAATGAATTACAAAGTAAATATATGTCATAGAGCCTATCTTTGAATTGATGGCAGATAAACCTCGACCAATACAACAATCCGTATTTGCAATATTAACAGCGCCAACTGGAGCTCGCACACTCATTAGGATATCACCCTGCTTAGCAAAACGAGTTGGTGCTGTGGTGTACATTCTAACGGATGGGAAACGGATGCCGAAGTCGGTGCTACCTTGATAGAATATTTCACCCTCACCATCTTCGTTGTAACTGCTACCGTCAGGCGATTGTCCCATTGTAATATTTGCAATATCAGAGAAACAGCCATCTCTCCATCCCTTAGGAATCTCTCTTTTTAAAATCTCATTCCACACCATCTCACCTCCACTCGATTTGTAAGGTTTGCCCTCCTCGTTAGGGAAGTCAAACTGAACAAACCAGTAATCATAGAGCTGCTTTGCCATGGCCTCTAAATTATCATTTATCGTACGATTAAGAGCAATCTTTTGGTCAATATCAGCCAATATTGACGCAATGTGTTTTTGA
>JAZOUT010000158.1:0-5377 GCA_045658305.1 Candidatus Aphodosoma sp.
TAAAGATACTAAAAATCAATGAAATACGCAAACTTTTAGATTATTTTTTTACTAAAAAAAGACAAAAAATACATCTAATTTTATTTATAAAAAATATAAAAATAATAGCCTTTTTTTGACCTATATTTTGAGCACCCTACCCGTAGGGGTGACACAATAATCCTGCGAAGGAGGCACACGCAGTAGGTACCACTACTATCCCCCCACCCATAGGGGGTGTAACTCGGAGAAAACAACATCATACATCAGCCTCCGAAGGAGGCACACGTTAGTAGTAACCGCGGGTAATCCGACCATAGGGAGGTTACCTGCGGACCAGAGGAATCACCCCCACCCCCCTCGCCCCTAACGGGGGCGCACAAAAAATATAAATAACAAGCACAGCGACTAAAAACTAACTATATAAAAGTCTGTTGACTGTCGACAGTCGATACGACCGAAGGGAGTATAACAACTATTAACTCCACACTAGTAACTAGTAACTAAAATAAAAGTGTCCTTATCCGAAAACAATAAACGCATAGCGCGCAATACGATGATATTGTATGTGCGAATGTTTGTGATGATGTTTATTAGCTTCTTCACAACACGCATTGTGCTTAATGCGTTGGGGGTTGACGATTATGGAATCAACAACGTGGTGGGTGGATTAGTGGCGATGTTTTCGTTGTTGTCAGGGTCATTGACATCGGCGTCGAGCCGATTTATTACCTTCGCCTTAGGCAAAGGCGATTTAGGCGAGCAAAAGAAAGTATTTGCCACCACTATAAATATCCATCTCATATTAGCTGTTGTGGTGCTGTTAGCCCTCGAGTTAGTCGGAGTGTGGTTTCTCAACCACAAGATGAACATAGCGCCTGACCGTCTTTATGCAGCCAATTGGGTGCTACAATCGTCGGTAGTAGTCTTTGTGTTAGGCATACTCTCTGTGCCATATAATGCCACAATTATAGCCCACGAGCGTATGTCAGTTTTCGCATGGGTAACGCTAATAGATGCATTTTTTAAGCTCATCGTAGCTTATGTAATTTACTCCTATGCAGGTGACCGTCTCATACTTTATGCACTGTTATTGATAGTTCCAAGCATATTTAATCTCGTGGCATACTATTGGTATTGCCGTCGCAATTTCGAAGAGTGCCACTATTCGTTCATATGGGATAAAGCCACATTTCGTGAGATGTTAGGCTTTTCTGTTTGGAATTTTATAGGTTGTACAGCAGCCGTACTTAAAGACCAAGGTGTCAATATACTTATCAATCTCTTTTTCTCTACAGTTGTCAATGCTGCCAGAGGTGTGGCAATGCAGATAAATGCTATTGTCAATCAGTTCACCTCTAATTTCACGATGGCAATCAATCCCCAAATCACCAAATATTATGCCTCAGGCGATTTGCCACGCATGCATCGATTGGTGTTTTATGGTACACGCATGTCTTACTATCTGTTTATGTTTATAGCCATACCAGTCTTTTTTGAGATAGATGCCGTGTTGCTTGTTTGGTTAGGTCAAGTGCCAGAGCACACTGTTTTGTTTGTGCGATTGATATTGATACTCACGCTCACCGAAATACTTTCTCGTATGCTTATCACGGCGCAATCAGCCACAGGTCGTATCCGTAATTATCAGTTAGTAGTAGGAGGGTTGTTGTTATTAAATTTTCCACTCTCGTATGTAGCCCTTAAGTTGGGTTATGCGCCCGAGTCCACAGTTGTTGTCGGCATCATAGTGTCGCTCATCTGTCTTGTCGCTCGTCTTTTGTTTTTGCGTAGTATGGTGTCGCTTCGAGTGCGCGATTTTGTCAGTCAGGTGGTGGTTAATGTCGTTGTGGTTACATTGCTTTCGTCTGTAGTGCCAGCTGTGTGCTATTATTTTATAGAGCATCATATTATTCGTTTCTTTGCAGTGTGCGTTTCGTCTGTCGTTATGTCTGCTGTTGTGATATATTTTGTGGGTTGCAATTCGTGGGAGCGTGATATGTTGCGTGGATATGTAGTTAAATTTATAAATAAAATATTACATCGATGATAGATATACGCGATAAATCTCAGTGTTGTGGATGCGAGGCATGCGTTCAGCGATGTCCGAAGCAATGCATTGCGTTGGTTGAGGATGCCGAAGGTTTCCTCTATCCAAATGTAGATGCATCGGTATGTGTCGATTGTGGATTGTGTGAAAAGGTTTGTCCTGTCATCAATCAATCTGATGAGCGACAACCACAAGCCGTTTATGCAGCTATCAATCCCGATTTCGATGTACGTCAGTTGAGTTCATCAGGTGGTATATTTTCGGCATTAGCCGATGCTGTGTTGAGTCAAGGAGGAGTAGTGTTTGGCGTTTGTTGGGATAAAGAATGGCGATTGGTTTTCGACTATGCAGAGACACGAGATGATTTATATCGTTTTCGAGGCTCAAAATATCTGCAAGCTCACGTGGGCGACGCCTATATCAAAGCAGAGCAATTTCTCAAATCAGGACGTCAAGTGCTTTTTACAGGCACAGCATGTCAGATTGCAGGACTAAAAAAATATCTACGTCGTGATTACGACAATTTGTTGGCAGTCGATGTTATTTGTCACGGCGCACCAAGTCCACAAGTTTGGAAAAAATATTTAGGCGAGCAGTTGAGCTTTATAGAGCAAAATCGAGGTTCAAGATATCAGATAGAATCTATTAATTTTCGCGATAAATCAGTAGGGTGGAAAAACTACAATTTTTCAATTGGACTAAAGGGGGCAGATGGTAAGGTTGAATATTTCACACAACCATCATCACAAAACATCTTTATGCGAGGTTTTTTGCGTGATTTCTATTTGCGTCCATCGTGCTATTCATGTCCAGCTAAGTCAGGCAAAAGTGGTAGCGATATCACGTTAGGCGACTTTTGGGGCATCAATCAACTCAAGCCTGAGATTGACGACGACCGAGGCATTTCAGCCGTTATGGTCAACACCCCTCGAGGCGCATCGTGGTTAGGCGATTTGTCGTTAGAGCAATACTCGATGTCGTACGATGATGTTTGTCGTTACAATTCAGCCCTAGTGCGCTCAGTAGCCTGTCCACCACAACGCATTAAGTTTTTTGAGCATTATGGCAAAGAGTCCTTTTTTGCGCTCGTCAGCGACCTTTGTCGCATTTCACTCGTTCGTCGTGTGATTAATAAAATTAAAGCCATTTTGAGTAGAGTCAAGAGAGTATTTAAGAGACTATTGTTCGTTGGTAAAAAATTGTAGATGGTAAAAGAATAATTGTTCATTTTTAATTATTAATTCTTCATTATTAAACTCTGTGGGCGAAAAATATATGAAATTAGGCATATTTACACAACCTTTGCACAACAACTATGGCGGTTTATTGCAGTGTTTTGCGCTTCAAACAGTGTTGAAGCGAATGGGGCATGATGCCGTGGTGGTGAGACGAGATTATGCAAGTCGAAATTATTCTTTTTATCATAAATCTATTCGATTTATTAAGAATATTATCCGTGTTTGTATAGGGCGTCGTTGGGTAAAGAATATTACACCAGAGCAGTGGAATCATATTGGTCAACACACACATCAATATTTCGTAAATAAATATATTCAACCACATACCGAGTTATTAGTAACAAATTCCGAGTTAAATAGTTATATCTCTAAAAATCATTTCGATGGTTATATTGTGGGTAGCGACCAGGTGTGGCGACCTATTTATTCGCCATGTATAACTAACTATTTTCTCGATTTTGCCGAGAATGCCGATGTGCGTCGTGTAGCTTATGCAGCATCATTTGGTGTCGATGAGTGGGAGTTTTCGTCAGATATCACGCCACGTTGTGCTCAATTAGCAAAAAAATTCGATGCCGTCTCTGTTCGTGAAGCATCGGCTGTAGGGTTGTGTAACCAATATTTAGGTGTCGATGCACTCCACGTCCTTGACCCAACAATGTTGCTTGCGAAAGAGGATTATATTGCCGTAGTAGAAGCCGAAAAAGAGCCGAAGTCTGCAGGCAATCTCTTTTGCTATGTATTAGATAAAGCTGTCGAAAAAGACGAGGCTATTGCTCGTGTGGCTGATAGTTTGCATTTGCAACCATTCACCTGTATGCCGTCGCTCAATGCCACTTTTGATAATTTAAAGAAAGATATCGATGCATGCGTATTTCCACCAGTCACACGTTGGTTGCGAGGGTTTATGGATGCCGACATGGTTATCACCGACTCATTCCATGGTTGTGCATTTTCGATTATATTCAACAAACCATTTTGGGTTATTGGTAATGTCGCTCGAGGCATGGCGCGTTTTCATTCCTTGTTGTCGATTTTCGGTTTAGAGTCACGCCTTTTAGATGTCAACAATCTCGCCAATGTCGATTGGCAATCCCCAATCGATTGGGATAAAGTGAATGCTATCAAACACGATTGGCAAGAAAAATCAAAAGAGTTTTTAGAGTGTAATTTAAAGTTATAAATCTGAGTTTTTTATTTATAATTAATTTTTAATTCTTAATTATTCATTGAAATGAAGGTTTCCGTAATAGTGCCAGTATATAAAGCAGAGGCGTATCTGCATAAGTGTGTTGATAGTTTGTTGGCACAAACTATGATCGATTTCGAGGTGTTGTTGATCGACGATGGCTCGCCTGATCGTAGTGGAGTTATATGCGACGAATATGCAGCTAAAGATTCACGTATCCGAGTTTTTCATAAGGAGAATGGTGGGGTAAGCTCTGCACGTAATTTAGGGTTGGATAATGCGAGAGGGGAGTGGATAGCATTTGTAGATTCTGATGATTGGCTAGAGGTTGATTATTTGTTGAATTTAGTGAAAAATCTTGATGCGGACATGATTGTTGGTGGGATAAAAAGATCTGATGGGAAAGAAATATTGTGTAAAGATTTTTTTTATAGTTATAGTGAAATAAAAAGAGTTTTGTATGAATATTTATGGCTTTCAATTTTTAGAACTCCGTGGGGAAATTTATTAAAGAGAGAAATTATTTGTAGAAATAATATTCGATTTGATACTGATATTAGGTATGGTGAGGATGCAATTTTTAATCGTAATTATATTTTATTTTGTGATTCAATAAGAACTATTTCTAGTGTTAATTATAATTATACATTAGATTTAATAAAAAGGAGTGATGCTGAAAAATATGATTTGTCTTTTGATGAAGTGAATTATATATGCGAAAAAATCTTTGATATTAATAATAAATTATATGAACAGTTTTCTTTTAAATCAGATAAAGATGAGGTAAAGTATTTATTTTTGCAAATGTGCAGATTAAAAACTTTTAGTAATGAAGAAATACGTAGTTATTATGAATTATATAAAAAATATTATTCCAATTTAGTAGAAAGGGAGTTTTATCATGATTCATTTTTAAGTCCT
>JAZOUT010000159.1:0-9297 GCA_045658305.1 Candidatus Aphodosoma sp.
AAAGACCATTGATGCAAGATATAAAATGTTTTCATGGCAAGATGGATATGGTGCTTTTTCCGTAAGTCCAACTTTGTTAGATAAAACAATAAATTATATTCGGTCGCAAGAGGAACATCATAAAAAGCAGTCTGTAAGGGCTGAGTATAAGGCATTTTTAGATGCATATCAGATTGAATATGATGATCAATATGTTTTTGAAGATTAAGGGTGTCGCCCTTTCAGGGCTTATTGATGTGTAATTCGATGTTGCCGGGGGTTGTACCCCCGTCTGGGCTATATCGTCCTTTCAGGACTTTGTCTTCATGAGCGAATAGTGAGTATTCTTCGTAGAAAAACTGTTTTGATAATATTTTTTAGGATTTTTTAAAAGTATAATAAAAACTACATCTAAAAACGTTATTAACTAATAATTAATCATTAAGTAAAATGGAAAATAAAGACAAAAATCAATTAAAAATTGAACTTACTCCTGAAGTAGCAGAGGGTATTTATTCTAATTTGGCTATTATATCTCATTCGTCAAGTGAGTTTGTTGTTGATTTTGTGCGCATTATGCCTGGTGCTCCAAAAGCAAATGTGAAATCACGTATTATCTTGACTCCAGAGCATGCAAAACGTCTTTTGTTTGCTTTGCAAGATAATGTTGCAAGATACGAAAATCAATTTGGTAAAATCAAAACTGATAATGGCGCAAACAATGGTGGCACTTATATTCCTCCAATGTTTGGCGGTGGTGAAGCGTAATTTAGGGAGTAGTTAGTAGTGAGTAGTTAGTAGTTAGTAGTGAAACAACATTTGTTAATAACTAATCACTATTAATTAATCATTGATATGAGGTTTATTCGTAGAAAAATACAGGCATGTGCACCGTTGCAAGGCGCGAAGCGTCTGCTTGTGGCGGTCAGTGGAGGTCCTGACTCGGTGGTATTGCTTGACTCATTGCATCGAGAGGGTTTTTCTGTTGTTGTAGCACACTGTAATTTTCATCTTCGAGGAGAGGCTTCTGATGCTGATGCGATATTTGTGCGCAGTTTGGCTGATAAGTATCAAGTGGCTTATTGTCAAGCGGATTTTGATACAGAAAAGGTTGCTGAAGAACGCAAGGTTTCAATTGAAATGGCGGCTCGTGATTTGCGCTACGAGTGGTTTGAGCAGATGGCTGATGAGTATAATTGCGATTTGATTGCTGTGGCTCACAATGCCGATGATGTTGTGGAGACATTTTTTTTAAATCTTACGCGAGGGACTGGTTTACAGGGGTTGTCGGGTATGGCAGAGTTGAGAGGGCGGATTGTGCGTCCTTTGCTTCAGGTATCGCGTGAGCAAATAATGGAGTATATTGCTGAGAATGAGTTGGAATATCGGATAGATGCAACTAATTTGGAGACGGTTTATACTCGTAATAAAATACGCCATAATGTTGTTTCGCAGTTGATGGAGATAAATCCTTCGTTTCTTGAGACTATGGCAAATAATATGCGATTTATTGCTTCTGCACAGGGTATTGTTGAGGCGTATGCAGCTGAGGCATATAAGCATGTAGTTACGGAGGAAGGAGAGCGCATTCGATTTGATTTGAATCGGTTGCGTGAGTTTGAGGGCGTTGATACACTGTTGTTTCTGTGGTTGAATAGATATGGTTTTGGGTCGGATGTGGTGATGCAATTGTATCGTAGTTTGAATGATATTGCAGGTAAGCAGTTTTATTCGGCGACACATAGGATTGTGGGTGGAAGGGAGTATTTAGAATGCACAATGCACAATGCACAATGCACAATGCACAATGCAGAATTCACGATTGACGAAAAACAATTTACGATTAACAATCCTATAAAATTAGAGGTAAATGAGGTTGATATTGCTGATTTTCGACTTATTAAATCAGCAAATGTAGCATGTTTGGATGTGGATAAGTTGCATTATCCTTTGGTGTTGAGGCGATGGAAGAGAGGTGATTGGTTTATTCCGTATGGGATGAAGGGGAGAAAGAAGTTGAGTGATTTTTTTGCAGATAAGAAGATGAATTTGATTGAAAAAGAGAGGGTTTGGTTACTTGCGTCGGGTGATGATATTGTATGGGTAGTAGGGCATCGTGTGGATGCTCGTTATGCTGTTACAGAAAAAACTAAACGGGTAAAAATATTTACATTATGAGAAAGAATTTTTTGTTTATTGCATTGATATGCTGTTTTGTGGGCGTATTTGCCCAAAGTAAATTGTCGAATTATACTCGTTCGTATCTTTTGGATACAGAATATGAGACTCGAAATGTTGAAATGGTTTCGGCGTTTGTGCATTTTAATGATGCTATTGATGTGGCATTGTTAGAGAAGTATGGTATTGTGGTAGAAAGCAGATTTGAGTCATTGAATTTGGTGACAGCTGCGATTCCTGCTATTCAGCTTGAGAGTTTGGCCGAAGAGGATGCTATTCGCTATATAGAGATGGCAACACCATTGTATCCTCAATTGGATGTGGCTCATAAAGAGGTTGGTATGGATTTAGTGCATGCCGGTACAGATCAAACTACACGACCATTTTTGGGTAAAGAGGTGATAGTAGGTATTGTGGATTATGGTTTTCAATATACGCATCCTGCATTTTTTAATGCCGATGGAACAGCTTCGCGTATAGAGCGAGTTTGGGAGCAAGAGACTTCGATGGGAACACGACCAGATGGATATAACTATGGAAAAGAGTATATCTATTTCAGTGATTTAGAGAAGCAAAAGTATGATTCACAGGTGGATAATATAGGTCATGGTATGCATGTGGCTGGTATTGCTGTAGGGTCTAATAATAAGTATTCTTGTGGCTATAGTGGTGTGGCTCCAGAATCTCGTGTGGTGTTGGTGTCATATCGAATGAATCAAGTTTCGACATCGTTGGCTAATGCGGTGGAGTATATATTTAAATATGCTGATGAGGTAGGTCGTCCAGCTGTGATAAATATGAGTTTGGGACAGCAAACAGGTCCGCATGATGGTACATCGACTTTGGATAGAGTGTTGGATGAGTTGCAGGGTCCTGGGAAAATTATTTGTGGCGCAGTGGGTAATGATGCAAAACGTAAGATACATCTGATGAAGGAGTTTACAGAAATAGACACAGTTGTTCGTTCGTTTGCTGATTTTTATTATAAATCGTCACGTAAGGTAACAATTGATATGTGGGGCGAATTTAATAAGAATTTTGAGATTAAAGCTGTTGTGTATGATGCAGATAATGACACAATGTTGTATCAATCAGAGAGTTTTTCGACTGCAACTGCGACAGCTAAGTCGTTTTATGGCTTGATGAAAGGTGAAGATGGAAAGACAAATGTTGTGAATGTGAAGTTTACTGTTACGACAGAGGTAAATGCGTTGAATCAAAAACCACATATTATGATGATACCTAATGTATTGACTTTGCCAGAAGGTAATGTATATGTAGGTTTTGAATTGAAATCAAAAGATGGAGGTGTGGTGCATGCTTGGGCTGATGGTTCGACTGGGGGGGTGACTAATAAAGAACTTGCTGGATGGGTAGATGGTGATAATCAATACACTGTAAATGAGATTGGTGGTACTGGTAAGAGAATTATTTCGGTAGGAGCATACACAACTCGTGAACATGAAAAATTCAAACAAACAATAGGTGAGCGTTGTACATTCTCGAATATTGGACCAACAGCAGATGGACGTTTGAAGCCACAGATTTTGGCTCCTGGTTCGGCGATAATCTCTTCTGTCTCAAATAGTCCGCAAGTGATGAGTAGCACGTCGGCATTTATCGAAGCACAATCAGTTCAGTTCAATGGCGATAAACACTATTATGGCTATATGGATGGCACTTCGATGGCAACTCCGTATGTAACAGGTGTTATTGCTACTTGGCTCGAGCATAATTGGGATTTGACACCCGAGGAAGCAGCAGATATATTGGCACAGACAGCTCGTAACGATGAATTTACGGGTTCGAATTTGCCTAATAACGAAATGGGTTATGGTAAAATAGATGCATATAAAGGAATGTTGAAGGTCTTGGAATTGTATGTTGGAGTAGAAGATGTTGAGCGTGCAGGAGCTATGATGCTTTATCCTAATCCAACGAGCGGAGCATTTAATGTAGGTTTTGTTCGCGAAAGTCGTAATGTCAGAGTTTCGGTGTATAGTGCAAATGGACAGTTGCTTATGTCGGAAATGGTGGGAGATGTTGAGCCAGGTCGTGATTGTGAATTTGTGCTTGATGGCGTAATGAATGGTGCTTATATAGTGAAAGTTGAGGGTGAAGCAGTGAACGAGACTTTCCGTCTTTTATTAGTTAAGTAATGATTACGTTCGAGCATCCCGAGTTAGGATTGGTACAGTTGCGTACGCGCATGTCGGCTCGTAGGCAGATTATTAAGGTTACTCAAAATTTGGTGATTATCACTGTGCCATCGGGATTCGAAGATTCGGTATTTCCTTTGTCGGAGGAGATTATAGATAAGATTTTGAGGTTGAGACAGAAGATGGTGAAACGGAGTGGTGATGGTCGATTTAAGATTGAGGAGGAGATTGCGACGATGACTTTTAAGGTTGTTATTAGCAGGCAAGAGAATTCAAAAATACGAGTTTATGGGGCGAGATTGGATGATGGGGTGTTAAGGATAAATATGCCTGTGGGGGCTGATATTGAGGCGGATATGGTACAGAAAGCATTAAAACGTATAGTGTTGAAGTTCTTGCGCATGGAGGCTGAGCGAGTGTTGCCTCAGAAGATGGATTATTGGTCGAAACAGTGTGGATTTGATTATAGGTCGTTGAAGGTGGATAGTGCTAAATCGCGCTGGGGCTGTTGCTCTTCGCATAAAGATATCAAACTGAGCTACTATTTACTTCTTTTGCCAGAACGATTAGTGGATTATGTAATAGTGCACGAATTGTGTCATACTTGCGAAATGAATCATGGTCCACGATTTAAGGCTTTGTTGCATAGTTATTTTAATGACTATGCAGCAATAGAACTTGCAAAACCCAAATGGGATAGGCAAGTGGCGTGGATGAAAGAGTAGGGTTGTAGATTATATATACTCCTTATTTGTTATTTTCTTGAGGTATAGAGTCTTGAGGAGTGGTGGTTGTATCTAATGGAATTTCGAAGGTGGCAGGCTTAGTAAATATTGTCATTGTGTCGGGGATACGGATAGGTTTTGAAGGGCGGATGTGGTGATGTAGTTTGTAGAAATCTTCAGGATTGACTACTGGAGGCCAAGGTTTTTCGACTGGAACGGTACTTTCGCATGATGATAGTATAATCATTGTTATGAAGAAGAGTAATCCGAGTATTTTTTGTGTAGGTTTCATAGTTATTAGTTCTTTGTTTATGCTAAAATAGTGAAAAATATTGAAAGTTAAATGATTTTTATATATTTTTGATTGAAAAGCGGTACGGACAGTAGTGTCCGTACTGCTTTTTAGTTAAGTTTTAAATAGAAGATTTTATTAAAATCTCTTTTTCTTGTTCATTTGGTTGAAGTGTTACACTATACGTAGCGTTTTCGTGTACCCAATCTAAATCTTCATCAGATAAAGTATTGCCATTTGTTTTAAGTGGTTCAGGCAAATCGTTAAAAGTTAATGATTTAAAACGATTAAATTCTACAATTGAAAATCTTATCTTCCCATCTCCATTTACTCTTTTTATGGTAACTGGTAAATATTCAAGCTTTTGTCCTGTTGAAGTATGGTTAATATCAACGTGTGTATAAAATACTTTACCTAAAGAGTCAATTTGTGCTTTTTCTCTTTCTTTGCCATTTACATAGTGTTTGACATATTCTATTTTGTAAGCGTCAGTCTCATTTTCTGTTTCAATAACAAAAACAAATGATTGTCCTCCTGCTTTATCTTGGCAAGAAATCATAGTGCATAATACACTAAAAAATGCAATTACATATAAACATAACTTTTTCATATTTATCTCCTATTTTTTTGTGAGTTTATAACGTATACCATAAGCGGTACGGACAGTGTCCGTACTGCTTATGTTTTTTATTTGAATTTTACGGTTGTTGTATCAGAGAAAGTTCTACCATAATCATCTTTTATTGTTATGGTTAAAGTGTGTTCTTTGTTTGCTGTTGGTTCTGTTGTAAATGATATACAACCGTAATTATCTTCATCAAGTTCGTTATAAATAGGAGCACTTCCTACACAGAAAATTAACTTAAAATCATCTTGAGTATATTGGTCAAGAGTCTTTTTGTTTTTTACAAATTCTTTTCCTGTATATCCATTTTTTATAAATGGGTAAGGCGAAAAAGTTGTAAATAATACAATGTCATTCAAACTTGCACCAGCAGGATGATTTTCGTCAAAATCTGCATTGCTTGTAACATCTATCGAAACAGGAGTTATATCCCAATATGTATATCCTTGTACATAGCCACGACCATTATAATTTTCAGTTCTTTTAGCAGCTGAAATTTGGATTTCATGGGTGTAACCATAATCTTCGTGTTTATTGCATAATTCTATGTATTTGTTATACTGTTCTTCGCTTGGTTTGTACGCCCAATCTTCGTAAGAATCAGAATACACATTTGTTTGGGACATATAATTTACCCCTCCATCAAAGTCTCCTATCATTTCAAGATATATAGGTGCTTCTTTAGTTATTGTGGGATTACTATTACGATATACACCAATGCTAAATGAGTCAACAGGATAATATGCTGCTACATAGTGATAAGCTGTAGATTGTCTATAGCCTGTATCTTCGCATGACACCAATATTAATGATATTGCAAAGATTAATGGATAAAAAATACTTTTTTTCATAATTTAATTTGATTTTAGTTAATAGATTTTGGTTATTTTCTGGAAAGTTACGGCGCCTTTCAACTTTCCGAGGGCAAAGTTAAGGGTTTGTTTTTGTACCTCCAAATTTTGTATATATAATTCGTACTATTTTTTGATGGGTTGATTTTAGTGTAAAAAATTATATATATTTATATAGTTATTGTATTGATAATCAGTAATAGGAATTATTAAAAATTATATATATTTATAGAATATTAAAAATGGGTAAATCTATAATTTTGTTGAAAGGAGTGGATTTTTGGGGGATTTTTGAGTGAAATTTTTTCGTGTTAGTGGTATTTTGTAGTATCTTTTCAAGATAGTGAACCGTAGGTGTACTATACCTTCACCATAGGTGTGCCGAAGAAGACTGCCATTATATTTTTGTTTTTGTAGAGTAATAGAATGAATGTTTTTGTAAATTAACTTTCTTAATCTTTAGTTTTTTATAAAACTTTGGAATATAGTTTTTTAGTGTCTTTATTATTGATAGGTAGGATTGTATAGACTTTATTTTGATGCTTTTTGGGGTTGCTATTGTGTAAACGATATTTTTTTTGTAAATTTGCAGTCTATAAGAATGCACAATGCACAATGCATAATGCATAATTGTAAATGTCAATTAAATTATTGATTAGTAAATATATAAATATAATTTTTTTAAAATATAGTTTGTAGTGTAATTAGTTCAAATTTGGTCTGTTTGTCTTTAATTGTGAATTATGCATTATGAATTATGAATTGGTAAAGTTATGGCTTCACAAGAAGAGGTATTTAAAAAATTGGTTGCTCACTGCAAAGAGTATGGATTTGTTTTTCCATCAAGTGAGATTTATGATGGACTTGGTGCCGTGTATGATTACGGACAAAATGGTGTTGAACTCAAAAATAACATCAAAAAATATTGGTGGGATAGCATGGTGCTCCTTCACGAAAATGTGGTAGGTATCGATGCTGCTATTTTCATGCACCCAACTACATGGAAAGCTTCAGGTCACGTCGATGCTTTCAATGACCCATTGATTGACAATAAAGACTCTAAAAAACGCTATCGTGCTGACGTTTTGATCGAAGACCACTTGGCTAAATTCGATGAGAAAATCAACAAAGAGTGCGAGAAAGCTGCTAAACGCTTTGGCGAATCGTTCGACCGCGAAATGTTCTGCCAAACTAACCCACGCGTGTTGGAAAATGTAGCTAAACGCGATGCTATCCACAATCGTTTTGTGGCTGCATTGGAGGCTAACGACTTGGTTGAGTTGAAACAAATCATTGTTGACTGCGAGATTGTTTGTCCTATCTCTGGTACTAAAAACTGGACTGACGTGCGTCAATTCAACCTTATGTTCTCTACTGACATGGGTTCTACTGCCGATGGCGCAATGAAGATTTATCTTCGTCCTGAAACTGCTCAAGGTATCTTTGTTAACTACCTCAACGTGCAAAAAACAGGTCGTATGAAAGTGCCATTTGGTATCTGCCAAATAGGTAAAGCATTCCGTAACGAAATCGTTGCTCGTCAATTCATCTTCCGTATGCGTGAGTTCGAACAAATGGAGATGCAATTCTTTGTTCGTCCAGGCGAAGAGTTGAAATGGTTTGAGCATTGGAAACAATTCCGTCTCCGTTGGCATAAAGCTCTTGGTCTTGGTGATGAAAAATATCGTTTCCACGACCACGACAAATTGGCTCACTATGCTAATGCCGCTACTGACATCGAATTCCAAATGCCATTCGGCTTTAAAGAGGTAGAGGGTATCCACTCTCGTACTGATTTCGACTTGTCGAGCCACGAAAAATATTCAGGCAAAAACATCAAATATTTCGACCCAGAAATCAACGAAAGCTACACTCCATACGTAATCGAAACTTCAATCGGTGTTGACCGTATGTTCTTGTCAATCATGTCGGCAGCTTACAACGAAGAGCAACTCGAAGGTGGCGATAGCCGTGTGCTATTGAAATTGCCTGCAGTGTTGGCTCCAGTGAAAGTGTGCGTTATGCCATTGGTTAAGAAAGATGGTCTTCCTGAAAAAGCACGTGAAATTATGAACGACTTGAAATTCGATTATAAATGTGCTTACGACGAAAAAGACTCAATTGGTAAACGCTATCGTCGTCAAGATGCAGTTGGTACACCATTCTGTATCACAGTTGACCACCAAACATTGGAAGACAACTGTGTAACAATCCGTCACCGCGACACAATGGAACAACAACGTGTAGCAATTAGCGACTTGCACGCTATCATCGGTGCCGAAGTGAATATGAAAAACTTGTTCAAAAAGATTGTAGAGTAATTCAGATTACATATAAAATAGTAAGGACGTAGCATGCTACGTCCTTTTTTTTGTGTTGGAGAATTTAACGTGGGGGGGGGGGAGATGCCTATTTTTTTTTGAGAAAAAGTTGTGATATATGAAATATTCTTGCTACCTTTGCTGTTAAATAGGGAGCGAGGAGTAGG
>JAZOUT010000160.1:0-2417 GCA_045658305.1 Candidatus Aphodosoma sp.
TTACTAAATAATAGAGTTTCTATTCGAAAATTTCAAACAAAAGAGATTGATAATCAATTATTAAACGAATTATTAAAAGACTCTTTTAATGCATCTACTACGGGCAATATGCAACTTTATAGTGTAGTAGTCACAAAAGATAAATCACAAAAAGAAAAGTTAGCACCATCTCACTTTTCTCAACCTGCATTTATGAATGCACCGGTTATACTAACATTTTGCGCTGACTACAATCGTTTTATAAAATGGTGTAATTTAAGGGAAGCAACACCAGGATACAATAATTTTCAATCATTTATTACTGCAAGTATCGATGCACTAATTGTTGCGCAAACTTTCTCAATGCTCGCAGAAGAAAAAGGTTTAGGTATTTGCTATTTGGGAACAACAACCTATAATCCAAATACGATTGCAGAGGTATTAAACTTACCAAAATTTGTTGTTCCTATAACTACTTTGGCTATAGGATACCCAGATGAAAAACCGATAAAACAAGAAAGACTACCCGCAGAGGGATTGATACATTACGAATGTTACAAAGATTATTCTGATAATGATATTAATAATCTTTATGCAGAGAAAGAAAACTTGGCAAGCAATAAAAATTTCGTTGAAATAAATAACAAAAAAACATTAGCTCAAGTCTTTACTGATATTAGATATACTAAAAAAGATAATGAATATTTTTCTCTGGTCTTAATGAATTTTCTAAAACAACAAGGTTTTGTGGAGTAAAACTTCACAAAACCATTCAACACACAATAAACTAAACCAATCTACCAATTCTTTACACTCTACTGAACTATAACATAGACCTAACCTCATAAAAGTATAGGAATAAAGGATCACCGTAAATTTCCGGTGGGAAAGATTTGAAAATATACTATCTTTGTGGTATGGGACAGCGTAAAAAGAAGATAGAAGATCCGTTAAAATTGTTGTTACCAAGTGTAATATACGATTATTTTGAGTTGGTACATGCCGAGGTATCAGATATAGATGTACATCTTTTTTTAGAAGAGCAGTACATGCCTCCCCAAGCAGTTGGATATGAGAGCAAGGGTTTTACAGAGCATAGTGTAATACAAGATTTTCCGCTTAGAGGCAAGCCGGTATATCTTCATGTTCGTCGCCGCAAGTGGTTAGAAAAGAGTTCGGGGAAAGTTCTGACAAATAGTTATGACCTAACACATTTAGGTACTCAAATCACTGCGGAGTTCGCAGCTTTTTTAAAAGACATCCATCGAGAGTAACACCCTTAGTATTCGTACCGTAGGTAGAATGTATGGTGTTGATGGCGATAATCTCTCCCGATGGTATAAGCATTGCATTAGCGATTACGAAGAGTGGGAGCAGCGCTACCACGCCATGGAGTATATTCTCTTCAAAGAGAATATTGGCGAGAGTCTATCTATGGATGAAACATGTTTATCACAAGGCGAACTATACACTATCGTAACCAATAAATCTGCTCACGGATGCAAAGGCACTCTTGTTGCAATGATACAGGGCACAAAGAGCGAAAATGTAATATACTATTTATCTAAATTGCCACGCACCAAACGACTTAAAGTAAAGGAGATAACAATTGATTTAAGTCCCTCGATGAAACTTATAGCCAAACGTGCTTTCCCCAATGCAACTATCGTGTCTGACCGTTTCCATGTACAAAAACTAATGAACGAGGCTATCAGCGACCTTAGAGTAGATTACCGCTGGAAGGCTATAGACCAAGAGAATCAGGAGATAGCTTTAGCCAAGGACGTTGGAAGGAAGTTTATACCTCACACTTTTGAGAATGGCGACACTCGCCGTCAGCTCCTCGCTCGCTCTCGACATATCGTAATGAAACATTTCTCGAAGTGGACAGACTCGCAAAAGCGCAGAGCCGAAATATTGTTTAGGGAATACCCTGCTATTGAGGAGGCATACTCTATATCGATGAAACTAACACAGATATTTAACACTCGATGCGCGAAAAATGTAGCCTTGACAAAATTGTCCCAATGGTATGATGAAGTAGAAAGATTGAATTGTAAGTTTTTCAACTCCGTAATTCTGACTATGCAAAACAACTACGGAACAATAGCGAATTATTTTGAGAACAGATCAACAAACGCTTCAGCCGAGAGTTTCAATGCAAAAGTAAAGGCTTTTAGAAATCAATTCCGAGGTGTCAGCGATATACCTTTCTTCCTCTTTAGACTAAAAGCTATTTTTGCCTAATTTTTTTTACATCTCCACCGAAATTTTACGGTGATCCGAGATTTGAATGTAGGTGCTTTTACGATAAATAAATCCGATTGGGTTTGGATTGATTTAGATTATCGTACGGTTACTATTACGTTCAGAGATGATGCCAATACACTTCTTGAGGGTAAGAAAGTTACTATTCATAAACTATCTGACGATGAGGA
>JAZOUT010000161.1:0-8329 GCA_045658305.1 Candidatus Aphodosoma sp.
AAAAGGAATTCATCCAGAAAGCTATCGTCCCGTAGCATTCAAAGACATGTCAAACGAAGAAGTATTCATCTCTCGCTCAACTGTCGCTACGAAAGAAACTATCGACATCGATGGGGTAACTTATCCTTTGGTGAAACTTGAGATCTCAAGTTCTTCTCACCCTTTCTACACTGGCAAAACTAAATTGGTTGACACTGCTGGTCGCGTAGATAAGTTCTTGAACCGTTACCAAAACAGAGCAAGTCGCAATAAAAAATAATTGCTTGCTTGGACGAAAATAGCACAAGCCCTAAAACTTATGAAGTTTTGGGGCTTTTTGTGTCGTAATACACAATGTGAGTGGGTATTGTTTTATGGCGGTTTTCTTGCTTGAAGGTTGCTTGAAGGTATCTGTTGGGTTAGGTAAAATAATACACAATGTGAGTGGGTATCGAACTTTATCGTTATTGCAAAAATTATAGATATTTCACTATAATATTTGGAGTTTTTTTTGTAAATTTGCTTTTATTTAATTCATAGTCCATAATTCATAATTCATAATTGTAAATATACATATATCAACTATTTACGCTAATGAGTACCAAATACTATATTTTAACTTTTTTCATTACTTGCCTATCTTTTGTCAGTTTGGCTCAAGAGACAGTAGATTATTCTGATTTTTTCAAGCAAAGAGAGTATCCAAAATCGTTGCTTTATATGAAATTAGGATATGAACATACTCAAATTAACGGTTCTATATTCAATACTGAAATGGCAGGTATGTACTCTCCTGCTCGTTGGGTAGATGTTTACGGCGGATTTCATATCTCAACGCGTAATCTATACCAAGTAGCAGCACGTGGCAATTTCAAATGGTGGGTAGGAGAAAATCGCAATCTTGCTCTTCGCAACCAATATTCTTATAGCGCATATGCAAACGAAAATTTACAAAACTTCAACATGTCACTCCTTCTTGTATATGACCAAGAACACTTATACGCTGCATTTGGTGGATATGCACAGTTCTTTACTAACTTTTTTATTAAAGATGGCGCATCACGCTCTTATATTTGGGAACCTGGATTAGCTTACGATTTTCGTACCCGCATTTTCAAAAAATCACACGTTTGGAATTTAGGATTACAGGTAACAAACATACGACATTTCTTAGTAGAACGCTCATACTCGCCTAATTTCATATTCAATGGCAACTACCGAATTGGCGGTGAGGCTGAAGATCATTTAAACGTCATCGTGGAAGCTGGCTTTCAACCTGCTGGTATATTGCACATTGTAGCAAACTATTATTCATTCTTTTTTAATGTAGGTATAACATGCAGAATTTAAAATATATCATTTCAATTATTGTTGCCATATCTTGTGTTGCTTGCGACAAATACGACTTCCAAGGTTTTTTTGTTTCACCGAGCAAAGAACGTGTAAACAAACGCTTTGAACAGTCAATTGAATATAACGAAAAACACCTCAATGATACTCTCATCGCAACTCAAAACGAAAATTATCGTTTTTACGTTGCGTCTGATGTCCATGTCAAAACAACTGCTGAACATCTTGCTCTCTTTATTGATATTGCATCTAACGACAAACAATCACTCTACACTGCTATACTCGGCGATATCACCGACCAAATAGGAGGGCTACAAATTGCTTACGACACAATAGAAAATCACAAAACAACGTCTATAGTTCGCACCGTTGCTGGCAATCACGACATATATTTTGACCAATGGGCAGAATACTTCAATCTTTTTGGCAGTAGCACATATTATTTTATCGTAAAAACACCTACGGCAAGCGACCTTTTCATCGCATTGGACAGTAGCAGTGGTACTTTAGGTAAAAAACAAATGGATTGGTTGCACCAAATTTTAGAAGAAAAACGCTCTCAACATCGCAATTGCGTGATTATGACTCACACGCATTTTTTCGACCGCGATATGAGCCAATTCCCTACTGGCAACTACTCCATCGAAGAAACTGCAATGTTGACAGATTTATTTACTAAACATAACGTAAATTTAGTCATCTGCGGCCACGACCATCAAAACGAAAACTACAAATTCAACAACGTCACCTATCTCGTACTCGACGACATACAAGATTTAGACACTGAACCAACATATTTCGTTATTGATATAAAAGGAGATAGCATAACTTTTGAACGCACATTATTAAAATGAAACACCCATTAGTCGCATTTGAATATTGCCCAATATGTGGTTCTAAGCAATTCGAAATAAACGGAGAACGTAGTCGCCACTGTCATGATTGCAAATTTACGTATTATGCCAATGCATCTGCATCTACCGCAGCAATAATCACGAATTCAAAAGGTGAAATTCTACTAACCACACGAGCATTTGAACCTGCAAAAGGCAAACTCGACTTACCTGGTGGATTTGTAGATATGAACGAAACTGCCGAAGAGGCTATTATAAGAGAATTAAAAGAGGAATTAAATATCGACATAAACAATCCAACATATCTTTTTTCACTACCGAACGAATACAATTTTTCTGGTATTACAGTTCATACACTTGATATGTTTTTCAAAGTAAAAGTTGACGACAACATTCAAATAAAAACAGATGACGATGTGGCTTCTGCACAATTTTATGATTTAAAAGACGTTAATATAGAAAACATCGGGCTTAATTCAATCAAAAAAGTAATCAACAAGTTAAAATTTGAAATTAAATAATCCCCTCCAAAAAAGACTCCAATCAACACAATAAATATGAAACATTTAAACTCATCAATCAAAAATCACGCTACTTGCTACTCGTTACTCACGACTATCTTTCTCTGTACATTGTGCATCAATTTAAAAGCACAAGAATCGCGTGCTAATGCTAATCCTGATTATAATTTTCAACAAGGCCGATTACTTTTCGACCAAAAACAATATGCCGTAAGTTCGCAATACTTTACTGAGTATATTGAACAACAAAATAGCAAAGAAATCTGCGAACTTTGCCAAGAGGCTGAATATTATATTGCTATAAGCGCATACAAATTGCGAGACAAAAATGCCACAGATATTCTCGAAGCATATATCGAAAAATATCCAAACACCCCAATGTATAGCTATATCAATTTTTTGATTGGTCATTCATACTACGACCGAGCAAAATTCGATAAAGCCATGAAACATTACAATCAAGTCAACGACCTTCACCTCTCTGAAGAAGACGCTGAAGAATATTTATTTACAAAAGGTTATACTCTCTTAACTCAAAAAAATTATAAAGAAGCAAGTCGTTGTTTCTATTCTCTCACAGGTTTCAACAAAAAATACAAATACGAAGCCGAATACTACTACGCATATTGCGAATTTAGCCAACAAAACTATACTGATGCTCTTGAAACTTTTATCAACATTGATGAAAATAGCAAATTCTACGAAGCAGCTCAATTTCATTCACTACAAATCTACGATCGTCTTCAATATCGCACTCAAGCCGTAGAACTTGGCAAAAAATTAGTAAAACAATTTCCTAAAAGCAAATATAGTAGCGAAGCCTACCGTATTCTTGGCGAAAACTCTTATTTCCAACAAAATTGGCACGACGCAGTAGAATTTCTCAAACTCTATGCAAAAAACCAAAAACAAGTACAACGCGCCGATATGTATATGCTCGGCATTGCTAACTATATGACTTCCAACCATCAAGATGCCATTACATATCTCGGCAAAGTTACAACCGAACAAGATTCACTTGCCCAAAATGCTTATATCTTCATCGGACATGCCAATCTCCAACAACATCAAGCCGACATGGCTCGTATGGCATTCCAAAACGCATCACTCATCAACGCCGACACTCGCCTAAAAGAAGAAGCCCTATACAATTATGCCCTCGCTACATACGAAAGTAAAGCACCTTTTGGCGAAACAATTAAAGCATTCGACCGCTTCATCAACGAATACCCTAATTCCACTCACCTCAATTCTATCTACGAATTGATGGTCAACGTATTCCTCACCGACAAAAACTATCTCGGCGCAGTTGAGGCTATCGACAACATCAAAAATCCAAACCGCAAAATGCTCCAAGCCAAAGAACAAGCTCTCTTCAACCTTGGTGTCGAAGCATTCAAAAAACGCAAATACGACAACGCCATCAAATACTTTACAAAATCAACCGAACTCTACAACACACAATCATTCTCAGGCCAAGCATATCTCTGGTTAGGCGAAACTTATTATGCCAAAGAAAATATGTCTGCCGCTCGCGAAAATATCGTTAAATTCATTAGCACAAAACAAGGCAAAACAGCCGAACAACTCCAAAAAGCCTATTACCTACTTGGTTACACCTATTTTGGAGCCAAAGACTACAACAACGCTGCCATCTATTTCAATACATTCACAACTATCGACAACGCCGACAAATCTCCTGTCTACGACGATGTCCTTAATCGTCTCGGCGATAGTTATTTCAATAAACGCGAATTCACCAAAGCCCGTAAAACATACAACAGCGTTTCACCAAAATCTCGTGTTGCCGACTATGCCCAATATCAAAGTGCTTTTATTCTTGGACTTCAGAAACAATATAATGCTAAAATCGAGCAACTTAGCACATTGATAACCAAATATCCACATAGCGACTACAACGACGATGCAATGTACGAAATCGGTCGCACTTACGTACTTCAAGACAAACACAACGAAGCAATCTCCGCATATAAAAACTTACAAAAAGCTCATCCTCAAAGCAAACTAACACGCAAAGCCTCTCTCGAAATTGGTATGCAATATGCCAACCTCAACCAAAACGAAGAAGCTATCAAAGCCTACAAATATGTAATCGAAAAATATCCTTCAAGTGAAGAAACTCGCGTAGCACTCGAAAGCCTACAAACTCTCTATATCGACGCAAACCAAGTAGAAGAATATCTCGCATACCGCGAATCCATAGTCGGCACAACCATCTCAACCGTAGCCAAAAGCCACGAAGACTCAATCTCATTCATAGCAGCCGAACGCGTATATGCCCGTAACAACTACGCAGAAGCAATCCCTACACTCAACAACTACATCATAAAATACTGTGATAGCCACACACTTAACTGCATCACAGCACAATACTACCTTGCCGAATCACTCTACAAAACAGGCAATATAGACAAAGCACTTACACATTACAACAATCTCGCAAATCTCGATGGCAACGAATATGTCGAACCATCACTACTTCGCGCATCTTCAATCACCTACGACAAACAAGACTACGAAACTGCCAAACGCTATTTCGATCAACTCCACGTCGTAGCAAGCAACAAAGCAAACAAAGAAATTGCACGCCTCGGCATTCTCCGTTGCAGCTATTTCACTAACAAATTCGAACCAACAATCTCTATATCAACCGAAATCCTCGAAGATATAGCATCTAACGACGACGACAAATTCGAAGCTCACTACTGCCGAGCAAAAGCCTATATCGCTACAGGCCGCGAAACCACAGCAGCCAAAGACCTCCTTGCAATTTCAAGCGATATCTCATCCGAAATGGGAGCCGAAGCCAAATATCTCTACGCAGAACACCAATACCACCAAGGCGAATACAAAAAATCCGAAAACACAATCATGCAGTTCATCAACGAAGGCACAACACACCAATATTGGTTAGCACGCTGTTTCGTACTCCTTGCCGACATCTATATCGCACAAGGCGACGACTTCATGGCAAAACAATACCTACTCAGCCTCCAGGAAAACTACTCTGCCAACGACGATATAGCAACACTTATCAACGTCCGTCTCGAAGCCATAACAACCCGCGAAGCAGACGAAATTTTACAATAAACAATACACACTCTCAGTGTGTATTCAATCCTAAAAATCTCAAAATTTAAATATAGGATACAGCATACTGCAAGCAACCCTCACCGAACCTCAAAAATACACACTCACAGTGTGTATCAACAAAAAAATAAAACAAATAAAAAACAATATGAACAAAAAAATCATAATCTCAATAATCGGTCTAATCCTTACAGCAAACATCATTGCTCAAAACAACGACACAACCATCATCGACCGCAACATCAACATCGAAAAAGAATACATTCCTGAGATAAACCCCGCAGAATCCCAAAAATTCAACATCAAAACTCAAGAACCAAACGTACCCGAAGCACAATTCAACTACTCAACCTACGCTTCAGGCGTACAACCACAATCCAACTTCTACCCTCTTGACCCACAAGAACAAACCAAACCAAAACGCACAAGCCTCAAAAAAGGCTATGCCGAACTCGGATTTGGCTATCCAATCAACTGGACAGCCGAACTCTTCTACCCACTATACAACAAAAAAAGCACAAACTTCGACTTCCACCTCAACCACGACGGCCTTTTCACAAACACAATAAAACTCATCGAAACCGACTTCGACATCATACTACGTCAAGGCATAAACAACAACCACCAACTCAACTTTGCCGTAAACTACAATAACAACTACTACAACTACTACGGCAACGGAATACAATTCGACACCCTACCACAAATCATCCATCGCGCAGGAGCCCTAATAGGCATGCAATCTACTAATCGTATCAACGGTTGGGGCTATCGCGCCAACTTACACTACAACGGCATGTTCCTACACTACACGCCAATCAGCGAACATCGCATCATCCTCGACAGCGAAATAAGCAAAATACTCGGCAAAAAGCCACTCAACATTGGTCTTTTCGCCGACATCAACATTCTCTCACAAGCAGCAACAACAGCAGTCATCGGACTACTACCATCATACGACATCGTACTCGATAACCTCCGTTTCCACCTCGGAGCAAAAGCCTATTTCTCAATAAATAAAGGCCGAGTATTCAACGCCATGCCCGACGTAACAATCAATTACAACGAAGGCAAAATATTCTCAATCTACGCAGGCATCACAGGCGACTATCAAATCCACACACTCTCATCAACACTCGAACACTGTCGCTACTTCGACCCTCGCAGCACAGGCATAGCCCTAAACACCTATACCCCAGCCGATTTCTTCGCAGGATTCCGCCTCAAACCATACCTCGAAGGACTCATGGTTGACGCACACATCAACTACCGTTTCATTTACGATGACTACTTCATCCACAACGCAATCGACCCTGTATCTAACAACTACATGAACATATTTACAGCCAACTTCTCAAACACTCAAATCCTCTCAACAGGAGCACGCATCAACTACAACCACCAAAACAAATACGTAGCCCACGCAGGTCTCAAATACAATCATTACACCGTAGCCGATAGCACCCTCACAATGGTAAACCGTCCAACATGGGAAATCGAAATAGGTACCGAAATGACACCAATCAAAGGCCTCGCAATCAATGCCGACTTCTACACCGGCTTAGGCTACAAAGCAATGCTCCCAACAAACACAGTCGACCTACCAAACCATTTCGACCTCAACCTCGGAGCAGCCTACACATTCCACGAACAATGCACCGTATTCGCACGCTTCAACAACATCATCAACTCAAAATACCAATATTTTTACGGCTACGACAACATAGGCTTCAACTGCCTATTCGGCATAAAAATAACATTCTAAAAAACACTTTCAACTTAATAATAAAAAAGTTACAAAAAACTTTGGCTAATCAAAATAATTTTTGTAACTTTGCACCCGAATTCGCACAGAGGTCTCTAAGCAGTTCTACCAACAGGTTGTTGGCACCCTCACCTCCCCGTCTAACTAATTAAAACACATTAAATTAAATGTACGCAATCGTAGAAGTCCTTGGACAACAATTCAAGGTAGAAGCAGGACGTAGAGTTTACGTTCATCGTATGGAAACTGCAGAACGCGGTTCACAAATCGAATTAGACAAAGTATTGTTAATTGACAACGAAGGCAACATCACTGTAGGTGCTCCAGTTATCGAAGGTGCAAAAGTAGTTGCTGAAGTTCTTTCACACGTTCGTGGCGAGAAAGTTCTCGTATTCCACAAAAAACGTCGTAAAGGATACCGTAAACTCAACGGTCACCGTCAAAACTTTACAGAGTTAATGATTAAAGAAATTAAAGCGTAAAACCTATTAAAATCAGAAGAAAATGGCACACAAGAAAGGAGTCGGTAGTTCAAAGAACGGTCGTGAATCAGAAAGCAAACGACTTGGCGTAAAAGTTTTTGGTGGACAATTTGCTAAAGCTGGCAATATCATCGTTCGCCAACGTGGTACAGTGCACAATCCTGGTGAAAACGTAGGTATCGGTAAAGACCATACTTTGTTCGCCCTCATTGATGGCACAGTTGTTTTCCGTAAAAAACGTAACAACAAATCATACGTTTCTGTAGA
>JAZOUT010000162.1:0-4901 GCA_045658305.1 Candidatus Aphodosoma sp.
TCTGTCCGAATATAAGTTGAAGAAGATGGTTGTAGGAATTCAAACTTCGTGCGTGATAATCTCCGTTGTAGCGTTTAACACACTTTTCAAACTCATATTGAGGGATAAACTCCACTATTTGAGCAAATACAAACTTGCCGAAATGCATACTTTTAGGGTTTTACCCACAAAAATACAATCAACAAATTCAAATCAAAAAATCAAAGAACGCTTGTAACTTGCTTATGTTTAATATATTAACCACTACTGTGCAAAATTTATTGCATCAGTAGTAGTTGCATATTAGAAAGTTACCCTATATATCGCTGTAACTCGCTAACACTTAAAGGGTATTTTATGTCGTGGTTTGTCGTATGTTTGTCGTTCGATTGTCGTATTTATGCGGCAAATTTACTCGACCAATTCTAGTTTTTTTTGCTTAACTGGTTATTGCGATTGAATTTAATTACTAATTTTGTACTGACAAAATAATTATGACCTATGAAACGAGTTTTGCTATTGTTGTTATTCATCGGGGTGCTGGCTACAGCGTGTGATCCCGAATGGGCCTTAAACCCACAAAATGAGGGTAGCGCATATATTGTCAACAAGACGGATGCCGATATTATCTTTCGAGGATATACATCATTTTCGGGATTGCTATATACGGAAGTCATTATTTCTCCGGGAGATACCGTATGTGTTTCCACCGCAGCCTGGGATGAGCGAGAGAATAATTGGGATAATATGATTAAGGCGGGCTGGGATCCTTTCTTAGCAACTGTCGCCAAAAGAGAGTATTCTGGAATAACGGGAGATTTTGAGGTATATCATCATACAATCACTATTGTTACCTCTCCAACAGATAGCATTTCGTGGACATTGGATGTCGACAACATTAAAGATGACTCAATCTTTAACGAGGCGAATTGGGTAAAGGAGGTATCAAACGTGGGTTATCCAACCTACCACTCTTGGTATTACACAATCGAATAAGTTGCAATTACAGGCTCGGCAGATATTAATGTGTATTAAGAAACTATCTCTACGGAACAAATCAAATTATTGTCAATTATTATAGATAACAATTATTTGTTATACAGCACAGTCTCTCATACAAAGAAACCATAATAAGCCCAATAACTAAAGTGAGCAGTATAGTAAAAAATTAGGAGTCCCCTTTCGAGGACTCCTTCCATCTTTTTTATAGTGCAGATATCGAGACCTGCCGATACGGGCACTTTGATGGCGCAAATATAATATATAAAATGTCGTTTTGCAAGTTTTTTGACAATCATTTTGCGTTAAAGCCTGTGCATTGTTGAATAATCTGGCTTGCAAATTGACTTCTTGGCTTATTTAACAAGTCGGAAATTTCCCTATTCATGTCATTCTGTCTATTTGCAGAAACTATGCCAAGGATGTATCTTACAACACTGGTAACACCTCGAATATTATGTCGTGTATCCTCAGTAATGGGAACATGCCTACTACTTCTAACAGCTTTTGCAAGGGATATATTATATACGCAACTGCCATGTGCACAACTATTACGAATAACTCTAATTGTCTCCATATAGTTGATGAAAACGCCTAAACCGCATTGGTAGTGTTGTGCGATGCTAATCTTTAGTTGTTCGTCTTTCAAATTGTTGAACAATGAACATAAGTTGCCAAGGGTCATAAATTCGATGGTCTTCCATGCAGGCGCAAATCTATCGTTGATATATTTGTTATGATGGCGCTTAATGACAGGATTTTCACGAATAGTTTTATACACCTTATCTTCAAAATCTGCAATGTAATTAGATTTCATAACTGAAGAATCGACAAACCAAGTTGGAGATTCTTTGTAATGATTTGAAATGGTGTAGGTTATATATGTTCTCAAATTGACTTCGATACGATTGAGATAGTAAGTCAATATTTTACGGAGGTCATAATCAAAATAGTATAGATCCAAGACATCTGTAAATGATGTGTTCGGTTTATATTTATGTGAACGGTTGTTCAGATTTGGGAATGATTTCTCAAATGGGAATGAATAGAATCCCAAGCGATAAAAACCTATGTCTAATAAAACTTCTTCAGCCTTATGTTCGTCAGGAATAGACATACCTCGACTTTTTAATAACGCTATCTGCTCTTGGATGGTAGTTGCTCTTTTTGCCATATGCAAGTGAATTAACAATCACAAAGGTATACAAAATTATAACATAGTGCTATTAATAATTTGAAAAAGTTTAAATTATTGGTTAACAATTTATAAAAATATGGTAAAAGTAGTATCTTTGACGAAGATTTTAAACTGACTAACTAATTTGCAAAAAGAGAATAGTTAGGCTTAAAATATAGGTTTGTAAAGTTAGACACGATTTAGACAAAAAAAAATCGAAACCTATTCCAAACCATATATATATAAATCGCCTTTCGTGCCACTCAGTGCGGGTTTATGCCACCCCCTGAGGGGGTACAGAAGAGAAGAACGAAAGTTCTTCTCTTTTTTGTTGTGTGGCTCTTATTGCAAATAGCGATAAGCCTAGAACTACGCAGTAGTTTGCTTGCAGTCGAAATAAAAACAGGAGAAACATTGCTGCTTCTCCTGTTGTAGTAGGACTCCATATCGAAATTTCTAACCGCTTTATAGAGGACTACGAGAGTGTTATTAGATTTATGAAGTGGCTTGATGATTGGAAACGATAATCAAAACTTCATTATTAAAACACATCAAGTGTATTCAATTTTTGGGTGTATTCAAAAAAGTCGGTAGCCACTTAATTGCGACTACCGATTTTTGTATGCAGTTATATCAAAGAGTTATTTGACTAGCCCGAAGCTCATTGTAAGGTCACTTACTCAAAGTAAACTCAAACCTAAGGCCGCCATTGGGTCTATTTGTGACGGTGATCGTGCCACCGTGGAATTGGACTGCGTGTTTGACAATGGCAAGTCCGAGACCAGTACCACCCTTTTGGCGGGAGCGACCCTTGTCCACACGATAGAATCGCTCAAAGAGGTGCGATAAATGTTTTGGCTCAACGCCCTTGCCATCATCCTCAAAGCGGATGCGGCACAGCTTATCGTTGTTTTCAAGCAGTGATATATAGATGTTCCTACCCTCGGAATAGGCAATGGCATTCTCGGTTAGGTTGCGAAAAATGGAGCCAATCAACGATGGATTGCCATCAATGACAACCTCGTCGCCAAAATCGGTATGGAGCAGCAAGCGTTCATCTTCGGGCAACATATCCAGTTCCTTAGCCACCTCGTCTATTATGTCGTTTATTACAACTCTCTCTCTGTCGATTAATGCACTGCCATCCTCCATTCGAGTGATGAGTGAAACATCATTAAGCAGTCTTCGTAGACGCTCATTGTGCGTATAACATCTCTCTATCAGCTCCTGTCGTTTTTCCTCGCTAAGGCTAATGCCTGAGAGTAGTGTCTCAAGGCATACCTGAATAGATGCTACGGGTGTCTTCAGTTCGTGGTTAATGTTATTTGTCAGTTGTCGTTTGAGGCGGTTTCGTTCTTGTTCTGCTTCGTATCGATTGACACGCTCGATATCCTTCCCAAGTCGCCGAGTAGTAAAGAATGCCACGATGCTCATGGCAAGCGTGATTGATATCATCACAACAAGGAATGACCAGTCTGCCTTAAGCAGGTCTTGCAGGGTGCTTGAATATGGTATGGCTGTACGTACGATTGCTCGCTCACCTCGTGTTGCAGAGTAGAAATATTCGCGTCCATCGCTTGTGGATTGTCTGCTGATATTATGTCCTGAACCTTTGGTCAACGCATCGGCTACCTCTGGGCGACCTCGGTGATTATCGAGTGAGTCGAGTGGGATGGAGCTATCGTAAATAACCGCGCCTGAAAGTGTAATAATCGAAATTCGCAACTCATCAAAAGGCTTGTCGTGCGTAGCAATATACTCTTCATACGGCTCACCATCCTCAACCGTCGTGAGTAGATGACGATTATACTGCTGCAGCTGGGCATTCAAGAACTCCGACTTATACTCTTTCTCTCGTATGTATTGAAATCCAATAAAGCATACCACCATAGCCCACGAGAAGGCTATGAGCTGCAAAAAGAGGCGCTTGTGGTATGATTTTTTAGTCTCTAAAGCCATAGCCAAAGCCAGAACGTGTTACAATATATGAGCCGTATGCCCCTATCTTAGAGCGTAGGCGGGTGATATTTACATCGATAGTGCGGTCAAGAACAACAACCTCGTCGCTCCACACATGGCTCAATATCTGCTCTCTTGAGAGTATCTTGCCACGATGTGAAACAAGGTAGACCAGAAGTTCAAACTCCTTTCGTGCCAACTTTACCTCCTCGCCATCGACCGTGCAACGCTTAAACTCCAAGTCGAGGCAAAGACCCTCAACGACTAAACGATTTGGCTTCTCAGCCGACACATTACCAACTTTATGGGATGCCGTTCTACGCAAAACGCTCTTAACTCGTGCTACGACATTACGAATGGTGTAGGGTTTCATAATATAGTCATCGGCACCGAGGTTGAGTCCCATAATCATATCGTCCTCGGTATCACGAGCCGTGCAAAAAATGATTGGGATATCAGCCGTGGCAATATCGTTTTTCAATATCTTAGCCATCTTGATACCGCTTATTTCACCCATCATAATATCGAGTAGGATGAGTGAATACTCCTTTATATTGTAGCCGAGAGCCTGCTCTGCACTATAGGCTATGTCGACATCATAGCCCTCATTCTCAAGATTGAGTTTCAAGACTTCACACAGAGTCTCCTCGTCATCTACAACCAAAATTCGTTCTACAGCCATATACCTTAAAATATAATTGTGATGCAAAGTTACGGAGATTTGGCAAATGATGTAATGCCCCACAATAGATTTAACAAAAATGTAATATTTTGCCCACTGCCGCTA
>JAZOUT010000163.1:0-4208 GCA_045658305.1 Candidatus Aphodosoma sp.
AATAGTCCCATAGTAGTAATTTTGAAAATTCGCTTGCGAATAATCGTTCGAGCGAATGCGAGATAAGAATTAAGAATTATGAATTTTGAGTTAGTAATTCTGTCGAATTCGATAGAATTAGTTAATTGCGTTGATTAATTAAGTTGACAACTACCTTTACCATCACATCTTTCTCTTCTGTTTTGCTTTCCGCAATCATCAGCGTCAAAGCAACTAGCGTACTATCTGCAATGCGTTTGCTACCATCGGAGTTGTAAAGTATTTTGTTGTTATTTAAGAACCACAAGAACAATGTGGCAGCTATGCGTTTGTTGCCATCGCTGAAAGAGTGGTTCTTCGTTACCAGATACAGCAGCATGGCAGCTTTTTCCTCTACGCTGGGATATAGCTCTTCGCCACCAAAAGTTTGGTAAATCTGCCCGATACTACTTTTGAAAGAATCATCTTTCTCATTGCCAAACAAAATAGATGCGCCAAACTTATCGCGTAAGCGCTGAATTTGCTCCATAGCATTTTCATAAGTGGCATGAAACGAGGCTACTTTAGTAGTTTGGTCAATGGTCAAGCGTTCGTAATCGTAGTTATCGAGCGTATCAAGTGCATAGGTATAATCGACTACGACGTCAAGAAGATCTTGTGTCTCGATAGTGTTTTCTTGTTCTCGGTGTTGTAGCGTGCGACTAACTACTTGCACCAATTGGCGTAGCTCGCTAATCTGCTTATGGCGCAAGCGTTCGTTGATAGCATAGCCCTTGATGAGATACTGCTTCAATACACGGTTTGCCCATTGGCGAAATTTGACACCTCGTTTAGAATTTACTCTATATCCAACGGAGATAATCATGTCCAAATTAAAATATGGAATGCTACGCCGTACTGTACGCTGGCCCTCTTTTTGAACTTGTGCAATTTTTGCACAGGTTGAATCTCTGTCAAGTTCATCGTCCGCGTAAATTTTGTTAATGTGACGAACAATTGATGTACGATCCGTTTGAAATAGTTCTGCCATCTGTGCTTGTGTTAGCCATACTGTTTCATTCTCCAAACGTACATCAATTTGTGTTTGGTCATCGTCAGTTTGATAAATAATGATTTGATTGTTGTTGTCCATAATTTTGCTTGATTTTTTAATTTCGCTGCAAAATTACTACATCAAACTGCTAAAACTTGTCAGTATGTAAAGATTTCTTCTATAAATTTCACATTTTACACAAAAAAAGCACAAAAAGGATATATTTTTATATGCTTTTGGCTTTTTATTGGTGTCTTGCTTATTGTTAGTTAGTCACAATGCCCGCATTGCTTCCGCCCTCCGCAAAGCAATCCACTCGATAAAAATCTCAAAATCATTATAAAGAAATTTATAGAAGCAATCTTAGAAAATTAGAAAAAAATGCATTTTTTTCATTTTTTGCATACTAGTGGATGAGCAAGTTGGGTATGGATAGGATGGATGATAAAAAAGATTCTTGGGCGGCAAAGATAGTGTGTGCTTGTCCAAGATGTGTGTACAAGGGTAGAAAAATGCACGAAAATGCAGTTAAATGCATGTTTTATGCAATTTTATAGGAACGCGTTTGTGCATGTCATTAAAATAGAGTACCTTTGCACCATCATCTGGTGAAGATGTGGGATTAAGGGCAGCGGTTGCAGCATGTTCGCATCGGCGTTAGCAAACCTTAATACGGAAGTAGACTGCATGCAGTATATGCTTCCACTCAACTTGATAGAGCGAATGATCATGGTACGGAGCGGCATTGTGAAAACAATGATATGAGTAGGTTCTTATCTTCCTTCGGGCGAACGATTATTTCGAATCCTACCGCTCAATGGGTGATTGCTTTTATTGAAAACGGCTGAGCGAGTGCTCAGCCGTTTGTGTGTTAGTAATCGTTGTTGGATTTCTATTACAAATTCTTTATTGATTTAACCACTTCTTTGCCTATGATTTGTTTGAGGCGTGCAGCAGTTTCCAAATCTGTGAAGATTTTCATCCAATGTTCTTCAAAACAAGGAGAATCTTCATGGAACAGATTATCTTTGCTTCGCTGATACACAATCAATCTTTCTTTATCGCAGATAGCCATAAGTTTTGCGCTCATCATTTTTGCATATGATTGGCATTGTTTGTAAGCTTTCTTCTGCTCGCGTACTGATCTCATATCCAATTTTGCCTCTATTACAAGCGGAGCATTTGCGAAATGCTTTTCACCATGCGGAAAGAATACAAAATCTGGTATTGCTGCTCCAACTCGTCCAGATTGTTGACTAAGTTGTCGACTCCAATCAGAATCATTATAACCTAATCGTTGGAGCATAGGTATCAGTATATTTTCCTCAACATCTTTCTCGATTTTAATATCACCAAAATCGATATCAGAACATTGAAAGAGTGTTGGGTATTGAGAAACGTCACCACCTTTTTGCTCTATTAATTGTAATAGGGCGATGTAGTCTGCTGCATTTAATTCTACACCATTAAGGCCTTGAAGATTTTTCTTAACGATAGGCATTTGTGATAGTTTCTCATCTGCTTTGAGGTCATGAATAGTAATCTTAGGAGTTCTTACTCCCTCTGCGATAGTAGTTCGACAATGATAATAATCAAAAGGATTAAATACACCGCCTGATTTAGCACGCCATATAGAGTGAATATAGCTGCGTGGAGATAGACAGTATACAACAATCAAATCGCCTCGTTTTGTACGCTCGTTGCATGCCCAAACCGAATCGCCTTCTGCACCAAGTGAATCCAGGTATTGGAAATCGACATTATTGCCTTTTCCCGCTCCTGTAAACCAAATATTTGTAGGTTCTGGAAGGGGAGTGTCTTCTAAATCGTCATCATTCATAGAAGCAAAATCATACAGACACGCACAGAACTCAGCATCCGTTAGGCTATATTTATTTTGGAACTTGTTCCAAACAGCGCAAACGTCGTAATAATACATGAGATATGCTTTGTAGTCATTGCTTCGAGGGATTTCTGGTAGCTCTATACCTAGTGTTTCACAATAGCGTTGAAGAATATCAAAACGACTTGGATATAGCATAGGTTTAAAGAAATCGTATTGCATATACAATGCCCATGACAATGGGATAATTAGTGCTAATTTGTTACGATAATCCGTAGATTTGATTATCAATTCATCTTCCAAGACATGAACATCACCATCCGCATTATCTTCAAAATCGCACAGATTAAAATCTTCAACAAATTGCAACCATTCTTCACGGGTACATATATCTTCTGTTTCTGGGAACAATTCGCGAAGGTATAAATTGTCGTAACAAAGATTGAATCCATTTATAAATGTCCCTAGGTCATGTCCAAACGTATTTTCATTTTTAGCTAGTTCTCCAAACAATGCAGAATCTACTAAAAGGTCTTCTGTTATTTCAAATAATTGAATCCATTTCTGACCACGTTGAGAGTCTTTGTACATTTCCCAAAAATCTTTTTTCATGATATTTCTACGATTCCCTGTGCATCGAGAGGTTTTAAGAATTTTTTGTGCAAAATTACAACATACTTGTACAAAAAGTGTGTACAAGATATAAAAAAAACAATAAATTTCATTATAATATTTCTCTCATTTGAGAGTATTTTTCTTTAGGTTGATAAGATGAGAAGTTGTAATAGTCTCAAAACAAGCGTCAATAAACGCTGTTTAATGTATGTCCTCCTATTTTACGTCGGTGAGCGACGGGTATGTCTGTTAATCTTCTTGCTCGTAGTAATACGAGTAGTCTATACCTTTCATAAAGATCTCGCGATCGTTAATTTGGTCGGTCATCGCACCGCGGAGTAATTCGCGGATAGCAGAACTATCAGTCGTGCTCAGGCGCATGGCTTGCAAATAAGCCTTCTTATCTATTTGGCTCCAGTCCACACATTGTTTGATAGACGACTTGAAAATCAAATCCAACCACAAACGGGTGCTTCTGCCATTACCCTCCATAAACGGATGGGCGATATTCATCTCTACATACTTATCCACAATCTCATCGAAAGTACTTTGAGGCATCTGCTCAATCTGCTCTAGATTATAGCGCAAGTACTCTGCACGGCAAAAGAGCGTGCCGTCTTTCCAAATGGTTTTGGTGCGAATCTGCCCCGCGAAATCGTATAATCCACCAAAGAGATAAGCGTGTATCTGTTGCAGCGATTGGATAGTGCCTGCTTGCATGTCATCCAATATACCGCT
>JAZOUT010000164.1:0-36539 GCA_045658305.1 Candidatus Aphodosoma sp.
GTAGTACGCACAGCTAAAGAAGGAAGCAAATTCACTACATTGGATGGCGTAGAACGTACACTTTCGGCAGAAGATTTGATGATCTGCAATGCCGAAGAGCCAATGTGTATTGGTGGTGTATTTGGCGGTTTGGAATCGGGTGTGATAGAAGAGACTAAAAATATCTTTATTGAATCGGCTTATTTCAACCCTGTATCTATCCGTAAAACTGCTCGCCGCCATGGTTTGAATACAGATGCAAGTTTCAGATTCGAACGTGGTATCGACCCTCATAACACAATCTATGTGCTCAAATATGCAGCAATGTTGATTAAAGAGTTGACTGGAGGTTCGATTGCTTCGGAAATCACAGATATCTATCCTACTCCACTAAACAACTTCGAGGTGGATATCACTCTCAACAAAATCCACACATTGATTGGCAAAGAGATTGAGACAGAACAAATTGAGCGCATTTTTGATGGTCTTGAAATGAAAATCGTTGAGCGCACTGCCGACGGTTATAAATTGGAAGTGCCTGCATATCGTGTTGATGTTCAACGTGATGTGGACGTAATCGAAGATATTCTTCGTATTTATGGCTACAATAATGTAGAATTGAGCGATAGATTGACTTCGAATCTCAGTTTCTCGAAAGGGGTTGACTCTACAAAATGGGAAAACTTAATTTCGGAACAATTGACAGCTAATGGTTTCAATGAGATATTGAATAACTCGCTCACAAAATTGGCTTACTACGAAGGACTTACAAGTTATACTGCCGAAACTTGTGTGCGCATTATGAATAGCCTCAGTCAAGACTTGAACGTAATGCGTCAGACAATGCTGTTCGGTGGTTTGGAAAGTATTGCTCGTAATGCTAACCGCCAAAATGCAGACTTAAAATTCTATGAATTCGGTAACTGCTACCATTTTGATGCCGAAAAACGCAAAAATGCTGAAGGCTCATTGGATGGCTACGCTGAAGAATATCACTTGGCATTGTGGATTACTGGTCGTAAAAACACATTAAACTGGGCAGCAAGCAATGATAAAGTAAGTTTCTATCAATTGAAAGCATACGTACAAAATGTACTTGTAAGAATGGGTATTGACTTACGCAAAACTCAAATTACAGAAACAAGCAATGATTTACTCAGTGAGGCATTAGAAATCAAAACAGTAAGTGGTAAATTGTTAGCCACAATTGGTGTTGTAGCACCAAAACAATTAAAAGCATTTGATATTGAAAACACTGTATATTACGCAGACATTCAATGGAAAGCATGCTTAAAAGAGTTGAATAAACGCAAAATTAGCTACACTGAAATTTCTAAATTCCCTGAAGTGAAACGCGACTTAGCTTTGTTAGTTGACAAATCTGTACGTTTTGCTGAAATTGAAAAAATTGCATTCGACACAGACAAAAAATTATTGAAAAACGTGACTTTGTTTGACGTTTACGAAGGTAAAAACTTGGAAGCTGGCAAAAAATCATATGCCGTAAACTTTACTTTACAAGATAAAGAAAAGACACTCACAGATAAACAAATTGACGGAATTATGCAAAAACTCATCAAGAATTTGACTGAGAAACTTGATGCTAAATTACGTTAATAAAATATCTAAAAAAACAATGCATCAATATTTTGGTGCATTGTTTTTTTATATGGTTACTGTAATAACTATCCCTCCATAAACTAATGAGCAATCACATATTATTAACTGAAACTATAAAAAAACAATTAAACTTTGAACCAACGAAACAACAAAAGGAATTAATAGATTTGTTGGCTCAGTTTTGTTGTATGCCAACAGAGACCAAAGCGTTCATATTAAAAGGATATGCCGGTACGGGAAAAACCTCTATTGTCAGCGGTCTAATAATGGCAATGAAAGCTCTAGGTCAACCCACTATATTATTAGCTCCTACAGGAAGAGCAGCAAAAGTGTTAAGCAACTATTCAAATCATAGCGCATATAGTATTCACAAAATTATTTATAGACAAAAATCAGCTGGGGATTTTACGTTTAATATTAATTACAACTCTCATAAAAACACATTATTCATTGTAGATGAAGCTTCGATGATAGCAAATCAGAGTACATCTGGAGTTGAATTTGGATCGGGAAGATTATTGGATGATTTGGTGGAGTATGTGTATTCAGGCGATAATTGTTCGATGATTTTGGTGGGAGATACGGCTCAATTGTTGCCAATAGGACAATCATCATCGCCTGCTTTGAATAGAATAATTATAGAGGGGTATGGTTTAGACGTTATGGAGTATCAACTGACTCAAGTTATACGACAAGCAGGTGAAAGTGGGATACTATTCAATGCCACAAAAATACGTCAAGCAATAGAAAAAGAACCTTTTACGCCTATAAAATTAAATCCTAATTTCGATGATGTAAAAGTTGTTAGTGGAGAAAATTTGATTGAAGAATTGGAAACCTCATATAGCCAAGTAGGCGAAGAAAATGCAATCATATTGACATACTCAAACAAACGAGCGGTGTTGTATAATCGAGGTGTAAGAGGACAAGTAATGATGAAAGAGGATGAATTATCAACGGGTGATTACTTGATAGTTACAAAAAATAATTACTACTGGTCAAAACCATACGACAATCTCGATTTTATTGCAAATGGCGACATTGCCGAAATCATACGAGTTGGCAAACATTATGAGCTATATGAAGCGAGATTTGCGGATTTGACATTGCGATTAATTGACTACGACATTGAAATCACGGCGAGAGTCTTAATTGACTCACTATATACCGAAACTCCTTCAGCTCAAAATGCACTAAACGAACGTTTAATAAACACTATTGCCGAAGATTATGCCGATATTGGTGATAAGCGAAAGTTTTGGAAAGAAATGCAAAATAATGAGTTTTATAATGCGTTGCAAGTGAAATTTGCGTATGCCATTACAGGACATAAATCACAAGGTGGATCGTGGGATCACGTTTACATAGATCAAGGATATATAACGGAAGAAATGATTACGCGAGAATACTATCAATGGTTATATACGGCTATAACAAGAGCACGAGAAAAAGTATTTTTAGTGAATTTTTCAAAATACTTCTTAAAATAATTGTAAATATTAAAATATATGTGTAACTTTGTAAATTAGTTATTTTTTTCTTTTAATTTATTATATATGAAAAATATAGTTAAATATTTATTCGCTACACTGCTATGCTGTACACTAACAGGATGCATGACAGATGTTAAATTCTCTGATATAAATACAGATATCAACGGAGGAACAGCTTTGGCATTGCCAATAGGCTCGGTTCGTGCAAATATGACCGATTTGTTGGATTTGGTAGATTCGACCTATATTGTGTCAGATTCGACGAATGCAATTTGTATTTTGTATAGCCAAAATGATATTGCATTGAATTTAGAGTTTGATAATATTGAAAAAAGCGAGTCGCTAATTGACACAATAAAACTCAGAAATAAAGATTGTTTTTATGAAATATTAAATAGTTTGCCTGCTAATGTCAACTCTACGACGTTGGAAAAAGGGTCGTATAAATTTAGAGAAGAGTCGACATACGAATTTACATTTGATGAAGCAGAAGAAGGGGTTAAGAAAATAAGAATTGACTCGGCAATTATAGCAAATGCAACATTGGATTTGGGGGTTGATATCTATGGATGTGAATTGTCGGAATCGAATTATTTGATTATGTCATTGGAATATCCTGAAGTGTTGGATGAAAGATATGCCGATGAATTTAGAAATATAAAAATTACAGCAAACCAATATTCATTAAAGAAGGAATTGGAGCATTTGCGCTTGTATTTTACTGAAATAATGGGAGATGGTCCGATAGATTTGGCTGTTAATTTTGAAATAGTGTCAGATGGTACACTAACCATAACCCGTGAGACTGATATTCAATTTAATATGAAGGTGAATATAGAGAATTCAGAGGCTCTTTTTGGATATTTTTGGATGAAAGATCCTATTACGTCAGATAAATTGTCGTACGATATTCCACGCGAAATTATAGAGAATGAGTTGTTGAAAAATAGTAACTTGCTGTTTAGCAATCCAATACTAGAACTTAATGCAACAACTAATATTGGAATTCCGTTGGCTCTTGATGTACATAATATTTATGCAGTGAAAAATGGCGAGGAATATCACGCAACATTTAATGATAATTCGTCATTGAAAGCGGAATTTAACCGACCAGCACAACCATATGATAGCGCTTCGACTAAATTGATTTTGAATAGAGATAATGGGTCGTTGCATACATTGTTGTCGGTGTTGCCTGAACAGATAAATATTGACTATTCGGTTTCGACTGTTTATCAAGAAGAGAGCGAAAGTTGGCATTTTCTTACTATGCCAATAGAGGCGAATGTGGATGTAATGGCTATGGTGCCACTTCAATTTGACCCTACGTCGAACTTTGTTTACAATGATACGATAGATGCAGATTTGTCGTCGTTGGTTGAAGACGGAACATTGGAAAATATTGAAATAGATACTGTTGACTTATACCTTGACATTGCAAATAGATTGCCGGTTAATACTAATCTGAAGCTTGTTTATTTGGACGAAAATGACCAAATAATTACAGAGTCGAAAACATTTAAAATTACATCGGCAGAGGTGGATGTTGAGGGACGAGTGGCTAATGCAACCAATGAGACTATTGTGTTGAGCACAAATGGGGAAAGCATTAACGATGTGTTGAATACAAAGAAAATTATACTTGCTCTATCACTAGAAAGCCGAGATAACGATTCGAGAATATATTTCCAAACTACTGATGCAATAGAGATAAAGTTAAGTGCTTTTATCAAAGTGAAAGCATCGATATCGGCAGAGGAAGATATTGAATAATAGAGATATAACTGATAATAACAACTAAAAAAAGCAAAAAAAGTTATGAAAATAAAACATATAGTTATAGTAGGCTTAATATTATTAGTATCGAATGTTAACATTCAGGCACAAAATACTAATACACTATACTTTATGGATGGAATAGCTGAACGCAATAATGTGAATCCAGCATTTACACCAAGTTGTAATTTCTATCTTGACTTTATCTTTCTACCAAACCTATATTTAAATTTAGGCAATAATAATTTGATTTTAAATGATTTTCTTTATCTAAAGAATGGTCAGCCTACCCTATTCTTGAATTCGCAAGAGGATATAGACAATTTTTATCAAAAATTAAAACCTACGACCGATTTAAATGTAGATTTAGAAATAAATATATTATCGTTCGGATTTAAGGTAAAGAAACATTATTTTACGTTTGATATGGGTGTAAATGCAGATGTATATGCCTATATACCACGTGATTTGTTTGCATTTGCACTATATGGCACGCCAGATGCTAACGGCGTAAATAGATTTGATTTAAGCACTTTCGGAGTGGATGCTTCGCTCTATTCAAAAATTGGACTTGGCTATATGTATCAAATAAATGAGCATTGGCAAATAGGGTTAAAGGCTAAGTTTTTGATGGGTTATGCAAATATTAATACAAGCATCGATCAGTTAGAACTCAATGCTTCGCGCCAGTCGTGGTCGCTACATACAGATGGCAGAATAAATGCTTCGTTGCCAATCAACTATAATACAACAGAGGATGGCAATATCGACTTTGAAAGTGTTAGTTTACATGATAAAAATCAGCTTTTATCGTTGCTATATCAACCTGCAGGATATGGTGCTGCGATTGACTTTGGTATAAAATATAATCCTATTAAATATTTGACAATCTCTGCTTCAATCACTGATTTGGGATTCATATATTGGAATCGAAACTTGATGACAGGCTCGATGAAAGGAGAGCATTATATCAATGAATTGGTAGACTATACAGTAGGAGATACATTGTCGACAGACCAAATTGTTGACAAATTTACAAACTTAGGAGAGGAAATTTTAGAAACTATAAAAACAGAAGATGGTCAAAACTATACATCGACACTTCGTGCTAATTTTTATGCCGGCATTGAGTACGGAATTCTTAAAAACAAAATTTCGTTCGGTGTAGTTAATCATCTTAAATTCAACAATAATAGACTATGGGATGAAGCTACGCTATCGGTCAATTTCCGACCTATAGATAGAATTAGAGCCTCTTTGAACTACTCATTCATAAATGGTCGCTGTGGTAATTTAGGATTGGGATTGAATGTGAGAACAGGTATATTCAATGTATATCTTTTAGCTGACTATATTCCACTTTCATTTACAAGAATAGAAGATGAAGGATATAAAATACCGATTCCAAATAAAACCCAAAGCTTTAATTTACAAGTTGGATGGACTTGGAGCATCGGCAATTTCGGGAACGATGAAGATCGCGATGGTGTTAAAGGAAGAAAAGATAGATGCCCAAATACAGATATCAACTTCTTGCAACAACAATGTCCGGGTATAAAAAAGAAAAAATTAGTAGACAAACAAGGTTGCGATTTAGATGACGACAAAGATGGCATACACAATTGCTATGACCAATGCCCAGACACTCCAATTGGAGCAGAAGTTGACTCGGTAGGTTGCCCAGTTGATACAGATAAAGATGGGGTGGCTGATTATTTAGACAATTGCGCTAATACGCCAATGGGTGTAGGTGTAACAGAAAAAGGTTGCCCTATTGATAGCGATGAAGATGGAATTGCTGATTATCTAGATCAATGTCCAAATACACCTTCGAACATATTGGTTGACTCAGTTGGTTGCCCAGTTGACAACGATAAAGATGGTGTAGCTGACTATTTAGACCTATGTCTTGGCACGCCAGAAAATACACCTGTCAACAAAGAAGGATGCCCGCTTGATTCGGATGGAGATGGAATAAACGATGGATTGGATAAATGCCCTCAAAAACCAGGTCCGATTAGCAATTTTGGTTGCCCTGAATTGAAAAAAGAGGTACGCAATCTATTCAAAAAAGCAATGACAGGTATACAATTTGAATCAGGAAAAGATATCATCAAAAAAAGTTCATATCCAATTCTTGATGATATAGTGAAAGTGATGAGCGAAAATGCTGACTATAATTTAACAATCAATGGTTATACAGACAATGTAGGAGATGACGAGAAAAATCTTAATCTGTCAAAAGCAAGAGCTACTGCAGTTTTAAACTATATTACCAACAAAGGTATTGATGCAAAACGCCTTTCGGCTTTCGGTTTCGGAGAAGCAAACCCAATTGCAGATAACAACACATCGAAAGGTAGATCTTTGAATAGACGCGTTGAATTTGAAATTTCATACACCGAAATATCTTACGAAACAATCAATACCCTTCCAACTGAATAAATAATAATTATCAACAAATAAATAAAATTATCATGAAAGTGAAATTTATTTCTATGATTGCGATTGTGGCAACATTAATGTCGGCTTGCTGCAACAAACCAAAAACTTACAACTCAGTTGATGAATATCCTGAGTATAAAGGTAATGATTTAGGCGTAACTTATACACCTAACAAATCGTTGTTCCGCGTGTGGTCTCCTGCAGCACAAGAAGTTCGTCTCAATATCTATGAAGATGGATTAGAGGGCGCACCATCACAAGTATTTGATATGAAATATGACGTAGATGGCACTTGGATTTATACAGTAAAAGAAGACCTCGTTGGCAAATTCTACACATTCCAAATTAAACAAAACGACCAATGGCTTGAACCTACACCGGGTATTTGGGCGAAAGCAGTAGGCGTAAACGGCGAACGTGCAGCTATTATTGATTGGAGTACAACAAACCCTGAAGGATGGGAAAACGATGTACGCCCTGAAATGAAATCTTTTACTGATGCTATCATCTATGAAGTACACATGCGCGACTATACAATCCACGCATCTTCAGGTAGCTCATTCCCTGGCAAATTCCTCGGTCTTAGCGAAGCTGGTGTGAAAACAATTGATGGTTTGGCGGCTGGTATTGACCACTTGAAAGAACTCGGTATCACTCACGTTCAAATCCTTCCAAGCTACGACTATGGTTCAATCGACGAAACTCGTCTTGCTGACAACAAATACAATTGGGGATATGACCCTAAAAACTACAATGTTCCTGAAGGCGGTTATGCCACTGATCCATATTCACCTGCAACTCGTATTCTTGAACTCAAAACTATGATTCAACAACTCCATGCCGCTGGTATTCGCGTAATCATGGACGTTGTATATAACCACACTTTCGTAGGCGATAACTCACACCTCAACCTCCAAGCTCCTGGCTATTTCTACCGCATGAACGAAGACGGCTCATGGGGCAACGGTTCTGGCTGTGGCAACGAAACTGCTTCTGAACGTGCTATGATGCGTCGCTTCATGGTAGAATCAATCAAATATTGGGTTGAAGAATACCACATAGACGGTTTCCGTTTCGACTTAATGGGTATCCACGATATCGAAACTATGAACCAAATTCGTGCTGCTGTCGATGCTATCGACCCTACTATCTCTATCCACGGTGAAGGTTGGGCTGCTGGCGGTTGCGGTATTCCAGAAGAAGAACGTGCAGTGAAAAATAATGCCGACCAATTTGCTCCAATCGGTGCTTTCAGCGACGACATCCGAGATGGCCTTCGTGGTAAATGGACTGATGGCAATATGGGTGGTTTCGTATCTGGTCGTGGTCTCGAAGAATCTATCAAATTTGGTGTTGTAGGCGCAACAGCTCACCCTCAAATTGACCTTACAAAAGTTGCTCACACTAACAAAGCATACGCAACTACTCCTGCCCAAGTAATCAACTATATGTCTTGCCACGACGACCCATGCATTGTTGACAAACTCAAAGCAATTCACCCAGAAGCTACAATCGAACAAATCATCCGTATGGACCTCCTCGGTCAAACTATCGTATTCACAGCCCAAGGTGTTCCATTCATCTATGCAGGCGAAGAACTCCTTCGTGACAAAAAAGGTGTTCACAACACATACCAATCTCCTGACTCTATCAACCAAATTGATTGGACTAATAAAGTGAAATATGCCGAAGTTTACGACTACTATCGTAACCTCATCGCTCTTCGCAAATCCCACCCTGCATTCCGCATGAGCGATGCTGCACAAGTAACACAAGCAATCCAATTCGTCGAAACACCAGCAAATGTTGTTGCATACACTCTTGATGGAACACTTGCAAACGATTCATGGAATCAAATTTTCGTTATCTACAATGGTAATACAACCGATATAGAAATCAATCTCCCAGAAGGCATCTGGACAGCCGCATGCTACGACGCAAAAATCAACCCAGACGGCTTAGGCAACTTCACCGAAACAATCAACGTACCTCGCACCTCAGCCGCAATCTTGTATCGTCAATAATCCAAACACCATTTTACATACCTCAAAGGCAAGCCCACACACAAAGGCTTGCCTTTTTCTTTTCCCCCACCCATATAGCAATAAAACCACAATCTGTCTCCACACCCAAAAATCTAGAAAGCAAAGCGTCTAGAAAAACTAAAACGTCTTCTCCCAATCGGTCGCCAGACCAAAAATCCAGAAAAGCGCAGCACTCCAGAATATCCGGACTATCCACTTTTCCATTTTCCCTACTCATTACTTCCTATTCCCTACTCCTTATTATTCCCCATACTACAACATACTATAAATATATCATAAATATAGGATAAATATACCATAAATATACTATAAACATACTATAACCCTACCCTCTCCCTACACTGACAAAAACCACACAACAACTCAACTCCATCTAATACAATCTCCCCAAAAACAACTTGCATATCTAAAAAATTTATATTACCTTTGCCCAAACATTTCTCACACAACATCATCTTTCAAAACTAACCACCAAAATGAAAAAATTAAGCATCATCCTATTTCTATGCCTAAATATCTGCAATTACATTTTTGCATCACCTGCAGATTCTACTCCATTCAAAGTAATACAACCTAATGGAGATACAATATTAATTTCTTTACATGGTGATGAATATTTATCCTGCTATACAGATAGCAAAGGCTATATTATAGACAAAAACGATGAAGGCTATTGGGTTTATGTTAATGTAAAAAAAGGCAAACGATTTTTAACTAATCAAATCGTCACCCAAACATCTATTCCTCAAAAAATTAACAACAAAGCCATTAGTGAATACATGTCACAAAGATGGGAAAAGAATTACCAAAGAAGACATGAAAAACTACGAGATTTTGTCATAAAAAATGAAAAAGTAAAGAATTGGATAAATCCCAATATCGAATGTTGCGAAACCAAAGGCCCCATCAACGATTTAAGTTGGTTAGTCAGTAAAACCAACTTCGGAAAGTACGATTTCTCTTGTCTTCTACTATATAAAAACGATTCGACAAACGAATATTACATCGTAAATCACTATATCGATTTCGAGTTCCGCAGAGCTTTTGAAAGCAATAATGCAACTAATTTCATTATCATTTACAAATGTGATGGTCAACGCATTAACGGTGGACATTTTTTAGATAGAAATTCTGATTTTTATGAATATTTAAATTTTACGCCAAATAAAAATTTAGAAAAATCTATCACCAAAGTCAATAAAATTTTTCACAAAAAATACACACAAACCGACAAATTAATCAAAATAGCAGAACAAAAAAAATTACGATATATGCGTGGCATTATCATGGATTCTTGCGACAATTGTGATTCTTTCCTCAATTCCCACACTTTAGTCGATATCATCGGATACTGTTTCATTAAATACCCTATAAACGTCAAACAGCAAATAAAATAATCTAAACAACAAAAGACTGTACCTAATCATGGACAGTCTTTTATCTTTTCCAAACAGCAACACCTCAAAAAACATCTACATTACCTCAAAAACTCCAAACACCAAAAATCTCCAAAAAACTTGCAAATTCACAAAAAAATTCGTATCTTTGCATATAATTTGCTCTCATTGTTACAATTTTTTCATCTCAAAAAAACAATACAAAATATGAAAAAAATCAAACTAATTCTATTACTCGTCGTTCTATTTACTACACTTTCCTCTTATGCCCAAAAACATCAACTTAATGCCTATGTAATAGGATTTTACAATCTCGAAAACCTCTTCGACACCATCGATGACCCTATCAAAAATGATGCTCAATTTCTCCCTAATGGCGACTACGCATGGGGGACACTAAAATATACAAACAAACAACAAAAAATGGCTTATGCCATTTCGCAAATGCCGAAAAATTTAGCAATTTTGGGCGTTTCAGAAATCGAAAACATCAATGTCCTCGAAGATTTAGTCAAACAACCTGCAATCATCGACCGCAATCTCAAACCAATACTCATCGAAGGACCAGATCGTCGTGGCGTTGACGTAGGCTTACTATACAACACAAAACTATTCACTCCAACCAACGTAACATCTACACGTATAACCACTGAATTAGAAAACTTCTTCACTCGCGATCAACTCTGTGTATCAGGTATTCTCGACGGAGAAGAAATCCACATAATCGTACTCCACTGGCCATCTCGCTCTGGTGGTGAAAAACGCTCAAAACCTCGCAGAGCCGAAGCTGCTCGCACAACAAAACACATCTGCGACTCTCTCTTCGCCCTCAATCCCAATGCCAAAATCGTAGTCATGGGCGACTTAAACGACGACCCTATCGATCCATCCGTAACAAGAGAACTAGGTGCTAAACCCAAAATCGAACAAACCAACCCAAGCGAACTCTTCAACACTACATATGCCTTCTACAAACAAGGTATCGGCACTCTCGCCTATCAAGACCAATGGAATCTTTTCGACCAAATCATCATATCTCATGCTTGGCTCAACAAAGACCGCAAAACACTAAGCTACTGGAAAACTGAAATATTCAACAAAGACTTCCTCAAACAACAAGAAGGTCGCTACAAAGGTTACCCTCTTCGCACCCACGCAAGTGGCGTTTGGACCAACGGCTACTCCGACCACTTCCCTTGTCTCATTTGGGTAGTAAAATACAAATAATCAAAAAAAACAATAGCCACTACAACATCATAAAATGGCAAAAAAACAAGTAAAACTACAATTCAACCCCGAAACACTTTCCTTTGAACGCGTCGAAACTTCAATCGGGAAAAAACTAAAGAAACTGACGTTGCACCTATTCTCAAGTGCTTTCATCGGTTTCCTATTCTTCATCGTTTTCACAATCATAATCGACTCTCCCGACGAAAAACAATTGAAAAAAGAAAACGAACGAATGGAAATTCAATACGAGCTGCTAAATCGCCGATTAGAACAAATGAACGATGTTTTAGCCGACATCAAACAGCGCGACAACAACCTATATCGCGTAATCTTCCAGGCCGACTCTATCCCCGAAAATGTTCGTCATAACACAGCCCTCAACAACCACCGCTACGATGAACTTGCAAAAATGAATACAGCAGCAATTCTAATTGAAACAACTCGCAAAACCGATGACATAAGCAAACAACTCTACATTCAATCTAAATCATATGACGATTTGATGCTCCTCGTAAAAAGCAACGAACAAAAACTCCAACACATACCAGCCATACAACCTATTCTAAACAAAGACCTTACACGCATAGCTTCCGGTTTTGGCTATCGAATTGACCCTGTTTATCGTACTCGCAAATTTCACCAAGGCATGGACTTCACTGCCCCTACTGGCACCGACATCTATGCCACAGGAAACGGCATTGTTGAATTTGTTGGCTGGAAACAAGGCTATGGCAACACCGTCATAATCAACCATGGCTTCGAATACAAAACACTATATGCCCACATGCATAAAATCAAAGTTAAAAAAGGGCAAAAACTAACCCGAGCCGAAATAATCGGCTCAGTCGGCAATACAGGCAAAAGTACAGGTCCTCACCTTCATTACGAAGTAGAATATAAAGGACAAAACGTTGACCCACTCAACTACTACTTCCTCGACCTCTCTCCTGAAGAATACGACCGTATGATACAACTTGCCGCCAATGCCGGACAAGTAATGGACTAAAAAAATAACAAATAATGAATAGTTATTATTGATTAACAAACAGATAACAACCTAATCGTTAATAACTAATAACTAATAACTAATCATTAATTTATGATTGACTATCACAACCTAACACCCGAACAAGAAGAAGAGATGATTCAATCCGAATTCAAAGCTCTTCTACGCGACTATGCCGCAACTGCACACAAACAAAAAGTCGAAATCATCACAAAAGCTTTCGAATTTGCCAACAAAGCTCATGGTGGTGTGAAACGCCGTTCTGGCGAACCATACATCATGCACCCACTGGCCGTAGCTCGCATCGTTGTAAACGAAATAGGTTTAGGTTCCACATCTATATGCGCTGCCCTACTCCACGATGTTGTCGAAGACACCGACTACACAGTCGAAGATATTGCCAACGAATTCAACCCTAAAATCGCATCTATCGTTGCTGGACTCACAAAAATATCTGGAGGTATATTCGGAGAAGGTGCATCTGCTCAAGCCGAAAATTTCCGTAAACTTATCCTAACTATCCCCGAAGACGTACGCGTAATCCTCATCAAGATGGCCGACCGCCTACACAATATGCGTACTCTTGGCTCTATGCCTCCTGCAAAACAACTCAAAATCACTGGCGAAACTCAATACATATACGCACCTTTAGCTCAACGACTTGGATTCTTCCTAATCAAAACAGAATTAGAAAATCTCAGCTTCAAATACGAACAACCAAGCATCTACGCCAAGCTCGAACGCCAAATAATGCAAGCTACTCCTATGTTGGAGGACTCTTTCCGCATTTTCATTCAGCCAATTACAAAAATTCTAGACTCTTACGGATACAACTACGAAATTGTAAAACGCATCAAGTCGCCTTATAGCGTCTTCAAAAAGATGCAAACCAAACATATCACATTCGAAGAAGTATTCGACCTATTGGCTATCCGCATCATCCTCAAACCAAAAGAAAACGAAAACGAAAAAGCTAATTGCTGGGTAACATATTCAGCCATTACAAGCATCTACACACCTCATCCCGACCGTACTCGAGACTGGATCAACACCCCTAAATCAAATGGCTACGAAGCTCTCCACGTCACCGTTATGGGTCCTGGTGGCAATTGGATCGAAGTCCAAATCCGTAGCCAACGTATGAACGACATTGCCGAAAAAGGCCTTGCTGCACATTGGAAATACAAAACCGGCGAACAAGAAGAATCCGACCTCGACAAATGGTTCAAATCCATCAAAGAAATGCTCGACACTAGCGACTTCACAAACGCTGTCGAATTCATGGATACATTCAAACTCAATCTCTATTCAACCGAAATATTCGTATTTACACCAAAAGGCGACATCAAAAAAATGCCTGCCCGCTCTACTGCTCTCGACTTTGCCTTCCATCTTCACTCCGACATTGGCTCACACTGCATTGGAGCAAAAGTCGATCATCGCCTTGTCCCTGTTAGCTACGAACTCCAAAGTGGCGACCAAATAGAAATCCTTACTTCTAAAAGCCAAAAACCTCAAATGGAATGGCTCGATTTCTGTACTACTGGTAAAGCCAAAGCTCAACTACGTACTATCCTCAAAAAAGAACTAAAAGCTATTGTCAAAAAAGGACAAGACACTATAGAACAAGCAATAAACTCAGTCGGACAACCCGTAAATAATCAAACTCTACAAGTGGTGCTCGACCACTTCAAAATCACCGACGTAAACAATCTCTATTCTGCCATTGGCAAAGGCAAAATAGACGCATCTATCATACCTTCGCTCTTCCTAAACAAAACAAAAAACAAATGGATGCGAATTTGGAAACTCCAATTCGGTAGCGATGACAAAAAAGAAGAAACTACACCTCAACCAGCACAACACAACCCTAAAAAGACCCTACACATCACCGATGCCGATGTTGGCTCTGGATACAAAATTGCCGATTGCTGTCAACCTATTCCGGGCGACAATGTGCTTGGTTTCATCGAAACTGGTGGCGATGTCATAGTTCACAAATGCGATTGTCCTGTTGCCCAAAAGCTTCAAGCTAGCTATGGCAACCGCATTCTATCAGCCAAATGGGAAACTCAAAAAGTACTCTCATTCCTCACCACTATCGAGATTTCTGGCGTTGACCAAACCGGACTACTGAAACAAATCGTACAAGTCATCAGCGACGACTATGCCATCAATATCAAAAACATAAATATCGACACCACAGATGGCGTATTCCTCGGAACTCTCGACATCTACGTTTATAGTGCCGATGACATCAATAATTTATGCAAAAACCTACTAAAAATCAAAGCACTAAAATCAGTAAAACGCATAAAATAAATCAACCGAACATGAAAAAAATATTATTCACACTATTAGTTATCTCAACACTAATACTCAGTGCATGCAAAGACAACAACAAAAAAACAGTATATCTTCCATCAATCTCAGGCGCAGCCTACGAGGTCCTTCTCGTCATCGATGATAGCCTCTACCGCACCCCTGCAGGCGAAGCAATGTACTACGTACTAAACGCCCCAACCCCAATCCTACCACAACCCGAACCTATGTTCAAAATGTCAAAAGTAGCACCAAACCACTTCGACAACCTATTAAAAGCTACTCGCAACATCGTGTTCGTAGAAGTAAATCCAAACAAATACACACAAGCAAAAATCAATCTCTCACGCAATCGCTGGGCCAACACTCAAGCTCTTGCCAACGTAGTCGCTCCAGATGAAGAATCTCTCAAAACTCTCTTAGAAACAAGTGGTTCTACTATCTCCGACTATTTCATCATGGCTGAACGCGAACGTATGATTGACTTCTACCAAAGCAACATCAATGCCGAGGCTCTCCGCCGTGTATATCAACAATTTGGCAGCAAAATCGCAGTGCCTACCTCAATGAACAAATACGAGAAAAAAGACAATTTCCTCTGGATTACAAACGGCAGTGCCCTAATCCGCCAAGACATCGTGATATACACCACACCATACAAATCAATCGACGATCTAACCCACGAATCCATCATGGCTCGTCGCGATTCTGTAATGAAAACCAACATGCCAGGGGGTGTCGAAGGCTCTTATATGGGCACCGAATATCGCTATCTCCCTCCTGTAACCAATTTCGTAACTCACAACAATGCTTGGTGTGCCGAAACTCGTGGACTCTGGAAAATGAAAAATGGCGAACACATGGGTGGTCCTTTCGTTTCACTCACTCGCGTCGACGAAATGAATATGCAAATCATCACAATCGAAGGTTTCGTCTTTGCGCCTAAATACGACAAACGCAACCCTCTTCGCCAACTCGAAGCCATGATCTACTCTCTCCGACTTCCTCACGAAGTCAACGAGGTTGTCATCACAGCCAAGAAAACGAACCAATAAATATCAAAAATCACAAATTTCTACACCCTTACCTCTCCATACCTTCAAGCATACTGCAAGAAAGAAAACCGTCATTTTATATAAAACAAAAGAAATTCATTTATTTTGCTGAGTATTAGTCGGTTCATAACCCAAAAGAGAATAAACCGACACAAAAACAACCATGTCAAAAATAACAAAAATATAAAATATAAATATGGAAAAAAAACTTAAAATAGGTATCACACAAGGCGACATCAACGGCATCGGCTACGAAGTAATCCTCAAAGCCCTCACCGACCAACACATTCTCGAACAATGCACGCCTATCATCTACGGCTCTGCCAAAGCTGCAAGCTATCATAAAAAATCTCTCGGCATCGATTCTTACACAATCAGCGTAGCTCGCTCTGCCGACGATGTTAATCCTCACAAAATCAGCATTGTCAACACTTCTGCCGACGAACCAAAAGTCGAACTCGGACAACCAACTCCCGAAGCTGGCAAATCTGCTCTCGAAGCCCTCGAAGCAGCAACTGCCGACCTCCTCGCTGGCAAAATCGACGCCATCGTCACTGCGCCTATCAACAAAGCGACTATCCAAAGCGAAACTTTCAAATTCCCAGGCCACACCGAATATCTCGAAAATCGCGCTGGTTCTGAATCTCTTATGATACTTGCAAGCGACCGTCTTCGCGTAGCTTTAGTTACCACCCACATGCCTATCACTAAAGTCTCTCAAGCTATCAACAAAGAGACTATTCTCCAAAAACTCCGTCTCCTCAACAAATCTCTAAAAGAGGACTTTAGCATCATACGCCCACGCATTGCCGTGCTCGGCCTCAATCCTCATGCTGGCGACAACGGACTCCTTGGCACTGAAGAACTCGAAATTATCAAACCTGCTATCGAAGAAGCTATTGCCGAAGGCATAGTATGCGTGGGACCTCTCGCTGCCGACGGACTATTCGGCTCTGGCAAATTCCAACACTACGATGCTGTACTTGCTATGTACCACGACCAAGGCCTCGCTCCATTCAAAGCCCTCACTACCGAAAAAGGCGTGAATATCACAGCTGGTCTCAAATTCGTACGCACATCTCCAGCTCATGGCACAGGCTACGACATTTCAGGTAAAAACATTGCCAACGAACTCTCTATGCGCGAGGCTATCTACGAAGCAATCCACATTGTTCGCAATCGCGAAACTTACAAACAAATACACGCCAATCCACTACCATTCCCTAAACAAGAAGAGCGCAAACCTCGCGAAATCAAACTTTTCGACCCAGTAGCCCACGACGCACAAAAAGCCTACGAAGCGCAACAAGCTAAACAACAACAAAATCAACCACAACAACCAACTGAATAAAAATGCAAAAAGTCATTGACTATATCATACAATTCCTAATCCGTGACGAGCATAAAGCCCACCACGTAGGCTATTGTAGCGATAAAACTAAATGGTCAAAATACAAAGTCGTAATTGTTCCGTCAAACTTCTTCAACGACAACATCTACGGCACACCACAAAGTATGCCTTCTTTCCCTCTTCAAGAGATTGAAGGCATACCTTTTTTGTATGGCTCACCTCTCATCGAAAAAATCAACGACACAATCATCTGCCATGCCGACATCATTGCAAGCACATACTTCCTCATCTCTCGCTACGAAGAATACATCAATCCTACATCCAATCGCGACACTCATGGCAGATACATCGGCAAACTATCAATCCCCGCAAAAGCCAATTTTATCCATCGCCCAATCATCGAAGAATACGGACAACTACTCCGCAATTTATTAGAACAAACAGATATAACCTTACCACCTATCCCTCAAAAAATCAATCACATCTATCTCACCCACGACGTCGATTCCATAACAAACTATCGTCGCCTACGCGGACTAATAGGCGGTCTTCTCCGCCGAGAAAATATAAATACAATACTCAAATCTCTCATCAATATCAACAACGACCCAGCCTATACATTCCCTTGGATTCTGAGTCAAGACAACCTACTACCACAAGCCATTAAAATCTACTTTATCAAAGCAACTCGCAACGCAACAAGTTTCGACCGTCCTTCCTACAATCTAACAGGCAAAAACTTCACCCGCCTCGAAAACGAAATACTAACCACATCACCCAACACAATATTTGGGCTACATGCGAGTTATAAAAGTGGTGACACTCCCGATATCATACCTGACGAGCAACGCTTACTACAATATGCCATCGAAAATCAACAAGTAACCACATCTCGCCACCACTATCTTCGTTCACTCCAACCCAACGATATGGAAGCACTAATAGATGCTCATATCACCGACGACTTCACTATGGGTTATGCCGACATCGCAAGCTTCCGACTCGGCACTTGTCGCGCAGTTCGCTTCATCAACCCTAAAACAAAACGACTAACATCACTCACCCTCCACCCTCTCACCATAATGGATTGCTCTCTCAGCGAACCTCATTACATGAACCTCAACTACAATCAAGCTCTATCATACGCACAAACTCTAATCGAACAAACAAAAAAATACAACGGCGACCTCTGCCTCCTTTGGCACAACACCCGCTTTACTAACGACAACTATCACAGCCAACTATACTCTCAACTCATCCAATCTTTATGTCTCTAAAAAGAATACTAATTATTACCGATGCCGTTACTAAACCCTTATACACCCCAAGGGTTCGTAACCTCTATCACTATTTCTCTCAAAAAGACATTAAAATTGATTGGTTTACAGAGCAACACGAGGAAATTCCCTCTAATTTCAATCTAAAATTACACCAAATACCATTCTACAAACACAATGGACTATTAGGTAAAATAGAATGGTCTATCAAAAATATTCTCAATCTTTTATTTGATTATAAAAACAATTTTTTTGCAAAAAAGGTTCTAACAGCTACACAAAACAAAAACTACGATTTAGTCTTTTGTAGCACGTTCCACACCTTTGGACTAAAAGCCGCACTCAAAGTCGCTCAAAAACAAAACATTCCCCTACATTTAGACCTACGCGACATAGCCGAACAATGTGATACTAACGAATATAACAACTCTAAAATTGCACTTGGCCTCATCAGCAAAATCTATCGCAACATCAACATTTCTCGCCGAAACCAAATATTAAAACAAGCTCATAGCATCACCACCGTATCGCCATGGCATGTCAATTTCTTAAAACAATTCAATCCTAATACTCACCTTATTTACAACGGCTACGACTCTACTCTATTCCAACCTCGAACTACAAAGACAAACTATTTCGACATAATTTATACAGGTAAATGGTATAGTACAACTCTCCAAGACCCTACCCTATTATTTCAAGCTTTAGCCGAAATAAACAATCCTCAAATACGTCTTATTTGGTACACCAATGCCGATGTCCATTCGCAAATCAGCAAACTCGCTCAACAACATAACCTAACCACACCTCTTATAATTAACAACTACGTTCCTAACAACGAAATACCTAACCTACTAAACCGAAGTTCTATAATTCTTGTTCTAACCAACAAAGGCAATCGTGGTATAATGACAACAAAATTTTTCGAAGCCATCGGTGTAGAAAAGCCTATACTTTGCGTACGTAGTGACGAAGAATGCCTTGCCAAAACAATCAAAGAAACCAACGCTGGATTAGCCGCTACAAATGTTGAAGAGGTTAAAGAATTTATTTTATACCACTACAACGAATGGCAACAAAATGGCTACACCCACATAAATATAACTAATAAAGAACAATTCTCTCGCCAAAATCAGGCTATCCAATTCGAAAAAATATTCAATCAAGTATTATAATGCTATCAATATTGATTCCTACATACAACTATGATTGTTACGATTTAGTCAAAGAACTACATCGCCAAGCCTCTCAACTCAATATTGAGTTTGAAATCATTGTTGCTGATGATTGTTCCAAAACTGAAATTCCAAGATTACAACTAATAAATCAGTTATCTAACTGCCAACTCATCAAACCACAACAAAATCTTGGCCGCGCTAAAATAAGAAATTTCTTAGCCGACAAATCTCAATACAATCACCTCCTATTTATCGATAGCGATTCATTTCCTGCCAACAACGATTTTCTCAAAAAATATATCAAGCTCATCCCTCAAAACATCATTGCCTTAGGTGGTAGAATATACAAAGAAGCACAAGATAAACACCACACACTATTAACTAAATATGGCATTACCAAAGAAAGAAACAACAATCCTATACACATATCAAATGCACCTTTCACATCTCCTAACTTCCTAATACCTAAAGCTTTTTTCAATAAAATCCGATTCAACGAAAACATAAAAGGCTACGGTCACGAAGATACTATTTTCGGCATAGAACTATCTCGCAAAAATATCCCATACTATCGCTTCGACAACCCAATTATACACCTACAGATAGAAGATAATCAAACCTTTATACAAAAAACAAAAGAATCTATCTCAAACCTATACAATATATACACAACAAAACAATATCCCGAATTAGAAACACTATCTCCCGTACTAAAACTATATCTAAAACTAAAAAAACTTCATTGCACACCTTTTTTTGCTAAAATATATCTCAAATATTCAAATACTTTAATCAGATATTGCGACAACGAAAATCCCAATTTAACAGTATTTTCATTGTACAAACTATGCTACTTGTGCCATATATCAACCAAATTATGACAAAGTGGCACAATTAAGCATCAATTATACTATTGGCACAAAATATGATAATACCAAAGAGACGCCACTCCGCGTCTCTTTCAATTTATACAAATAATAACTTTTAAAATTTATAAATCATGAACATCAAACCATTAGCAGACCGCGTACTTATTCTTCCTGCAGCGGTCGAAGAAAAAACAATCGGAGGTATCATAATCCCAGATTCAGCAAAAGAAAAACCTCTAAGAGGCGAAGTTATTGCTGTTGGTAATGGCACTAAAGACGAAGAAATGATTCTCAAAGCTGGCGACCAAGTCCTTTATGGCAAATATGCAGGTACTGAACTTGACCTCGACGGCACTAAATATCTCATCATGCGTCAATCTGACGTTCTCGCAATAATTTAATGATTAATGAGTAACTAATAGTTATTAACGAAACGATATTTTGTTACAAGGTTAAAACTGAAACAACTCTTAAAATCATTAATAACTAATCACTAACAACTAATAACTATTCAAACATGGCTAAAGTAATTTCATTCAATATTGACGCTCGCGACCAACTCAAAAAAGGTGTTGACGAGCTTGCAAATGCAGTAAAAGTAACTCTTGGTCCTAAAGGCCGCAACGTAATCATCGAAAAAAAATATGGTGCACCACATATTACTAAAGATGGTGTCACAGTAGCAAAAGAAATCGAACTCGAAGATTCAGTACAAAATCTTGGTGCACAACTCGTAAAAGAAGTTGCATCTAAAACTGGCGACGATGCTGGCGATGGTACTACTACTGCTACTGTCCTCGCTCAAGCTATCGTTGGAGTTGGACTCAAAAACGTAACTGCAGGTGCTAATCCTATGGACCTCAAACGTGGTATCGACAAAGCTGTTGCTAAAGTTGTTGAAAGCATCAAAGCTCAAGCACAAGAAGTTGGCGACAACTACGACAAAATCGAACAAGTTGCAACTATCTCAGCTAACAACGATGCTGTTATCGGTAAACTCATCGCTGATGCAATGAAAAAAGTATCAAAAGATGGTGTCATCACTATCGAAGAGGCTAAAGGTACTGACACAACTATAGATGTTGTAGAAGGTATGCAATTCGACCGAGGCTACATTTCTCCATATTTCGTTACTAATACAGAGAAAATGGAAGTTGAAATGGAAAAACCGTTCATCCTCATCCACGACAAAAAAATCTCTAACCTCAAAGAATTACTTCCAGTACTCGAACCTGCAGTACAATCAGGTCGTCCATTACTTATAATCGCAGAAGATGTTGATTCTGAAGCATTGACTACATTGGTAGTTAACCGTCTCCGCGCTCAACTCAAAATCTGTGCAGTCAAAGCTCCTGGCTTTGGCGACCGTCGCAAAGAGATGCTCGAAGACATCGCAATACTCACTGGTGGTATCGTTATATCTGAAGAAAAAGGTATCAAACTCGAAAGCGCAACTATCGAAATGCTTGGTACTGCCGAACGCATCACTGTCAGCAAAGACAACACTGTTATCGTAAATGGCTATGGTGCAAAAGAAAACATCATGGCTCGCATAGCTCAAATCAAATCTCAAATCGCAGCTACTTCTTCTGACTACGATCGCGAAAAACTCCAAGAACGCCTCGCTAAACTCGCTGGTGGTGTAGCTGTTCTCTATGTAGGTGCCGCTTCTGAAGTCGAAATGAAAGAGAAAAAAGACCGCGTAGATGATGCACTCAGTGCAACTCGTGCTGCTATCGAAGAAGGTATCGTACCTGGTGGTGGTGTAACTTACATCCGCGCTATCTCTGCTCTCGAAGGTCTCAAAGGCGAATGCGATGACGAACAAACTGGCATCGAAATCGTTAAACGTGCCATCGAAGAACCACTTCGTCAAATCTCTACAAATGCAGGCAAAGAAGGTGCCGTAATCGTACAAAAAGTACGCGAAGGTGAAGGCGACTTTGGTTACAATGCTCGCGCAGACCGCTTCGAAAACATGCTCGCTGCTGGCGTAGTTGACCCTGCTAAAGTTACTCGCGTTGCACTCGAAAACGCTGCATCTATCGCAGGTATGTTCCTCACTACTGAATGCGTAATCACTGATAAAAAAGAAGAAAACCCAGCTCCTGCAATGCCTCCAATGGGTGGTGGCATGGGTGGAATGATGTAATTCATAAACTTTCAAATAAAAAAGCAGATTAACACAATTGTTAATCTGCTTTTTTATTATATACGACAATAATTATTTTACTTGTGCTTTTACGTTGTTGAGGTAGCACTCAACTGTGTTTTCCATCAAGCAAGCAATAGTCATAGGACCTACGCCACCTGGCACTTTTGTGATATATGACGCTTTTGGTGCAACTTCATCAAAATCTACATCACCACACAATTTACCAGTTTCAGGGTCGCGGTTAACACCCACGTCAATCACCACAGCACCCTCTTTCACCATCTCAGCTTTCACGAATTTAGGACGACCAAGCGCTGGCACAAGGATATCCGCTTCAGAACATACTTTAGCAATATCTTTTGTGCGGCTATGGCAAACAGTTACAGTTGCATTTTCGTCCATAAGCAATTTAGTCACAGGCAAACCTACGATGTTGCTACGACCAATAACCACAGCACGTTTACCTGCGATTTCGATGCCCATATTTTTCATCAAACGGATGATACCTTTTGGTGTACATGGCAACACACAAGGACGTTTTTGCCACAAAGCAGCCACATTCATAGGGTGGAAACCATCCACATCTTTTTCCTTAGCGATAGTTTCAATCACTTTCTCCTCGTTGATACCATTAGGCAAAGGCAATTGCACGAGGATACCATCCACAGTAGCATCCACATTGAGTGCACGCACAAGGTCGAGGAGTTCTTCTTCTGTAGTTTGTTCACTAAGACGAATTGTGCTATTATCAATACCAACTTCGTCAGCAGCTTTAGCCTTACCAGTGACGTACGACACACTACCTGGGTCGTCGCCCACAAGTATTACCACAAGGTTTGGTTTACGTCCGTATTCTTCGGCGTATTTAACCACATCGGCAGCCAATTGTTGCTTAAGAGCAGCCGCCATATCTTTTCCGCTAATTACTTCCATTTATTTAATTCACAATTCACAATTCACAATTCACAATTAAAGTTAGATAAACTCTATTTGAAAAAAGTAATTATGAGGTTTTACAAAAACTTTATTCTCAATTTTATTCTATTTACAATTGTGCATTATGCATTATGCATTGTGCATTGATTTAACTGCTTGCCAACCGATATCGCTACGGTGGAACAAGTTGTCGCATTTGATTTTAGCCACTTCGACATTAGCTTTGGCTTGTGCTTCGGCAAATGTGTCTGCCATCACAGTCACGAACAACACACGACCACCATTTGTCACATATCTACCATCTTTCATTGCAGTACCCATGTGATAAACAATGCCTTCTACATCGTTCAAACCTTCGATAGCGAAACCTTTGTCGTATGCTTCAGGATAACCTTTCGATGCAAGAACTATACCAATAGAAGCTTTGTTGTTCCATTTAATCTCGCCAACATTTTCGCCATCAGCCACAGCACAGAAGATGTCGTAGATATCGCTTTCTAAACGAGGCAATACTACCTCAGTTTCAGGGTCGCCAAAACGAGCATTGAACTCAATCACTTTTATACCATTAGGAGTTTTCATCAAACCACCATACAACACACCACGGAAAGCACAACCTTCTGCAATCAACGCATTTGCTGTAGCACACATGATATAGTCGTATGCCCAATCGATATCCTCTTTAGTGATAAAATGTAGCGGTGAATATGCACCCATACCACCAGTATTAGGACCTTTATCGCCATCGAAAGCACGTTTGTGGTCTTGTGCCACCTCCATAGGATATACCTTTTCATCAGACACAAAGCACATAAACGAGAACTCAGGACCTGTCATAAATTCCTCAATCACTACGCGACCATGACCAAATTTGTCGTTCAACAACATATCGCGCAATGCCTCGTCAGCCTCTTCCAATGTTTCAGGAATCACTACCCCTTTACCAGCTGCCAAACCATCGTATTTCAACACAGTTGGAAATGTGCCTTTTTTCACATACTCCAAAGCTGCTTCGTAGTTGTCAAACACCTCATACGCAGCTGTTGGGATTGAGTATTTTTTCATCAAATCTTTAGCGAACTCTTTCGAACTTTCGATTTGAGTAGCCGCTTTGGTAGGGCCAAAAATCTTCAAACCTGCAGCAGTGAAAGCATCCACTACACCCACAGCAAGAGCAGCTTCAGGACCAACAACAGTAAGATCGATAGATTTCTCTTTTGCAAACGCAATAAGTTCATCTACTTGAGTCTCTTTAAGAGCCACACACTCAGCAAGTGCAGCGATACCCGCATTACCAGGTGCAGCGTATATTTTTCCAACTTGAGGCGAACGGCTCAACGCATGCACAATCGCATGCTCACGACCACCACCACCTAATACTAAAACCTTTTTACAATTCATAACTCATATCTTTTTAACAGAAGTACAAAATATGTTTATAGAATAACTAAGTCTTTGCACTTAAATTGTTGTTGGCAGACCTTGTTTTTTTTAAGTACATGCCTTGTAATCAATCAATAATCATGATTTAGGGCTTGTACTTTTAAAAAGTAGTTGTCCCAATAGAATTAAAAATACACATTAAAATTTGTAAACCTACAAATTAATTCTGTACTTATGTTGAAATAAAAGACAAATTCTGTACTTATGTTGACAATATTAATGTTTAAAATGACGCATGCCTGAGAAGAGCATAGCAATGCCACATTCGTTGGCTTTTTTCACTGAGTCTTCGTCGCGAACGCTACCGCCTGGTTGTACGATTGCAGTTACGCCCATTTCATTAGCCAATGTCACGCAGTCGTCAAATGGGAAGAATGCGTCTGATGCCAATACCAAACCTTCTCTTACGCCATTAGCATGAGCTTGTTTGAGAGCGATTTCGGCAGAACCAATACGATTCATTTGACCAGCACCTACACCGAGAGTTTTACCATCTTTCACTACAACGATAGCGTTAGATTTCACATGTTTCACGATGCGAAGACCAAAATTCATATCTTCCAATTCAGTCGCAGTAGCATGTTTTTCAGTTACTGTCATTGAATCAACCACTTTAGCAGTGTTTAGGTCCATACCTTGAGCAAGAAGACCACCATTAACGCTCACATATTGCATTGGTACAGTAGTCATTGGCGACATAGGCACTTCGATGAGGCGAAGGTTTTTCTTAGTTTGCAAGAGTTCCAAAGCCTCAGGAGCAAACTTAGGAGCCATGATGATTTCGAGGAAGATAGGTTTCATAAGTTGAGCCACTTCGAGAGTGATTTCACAGTTAGTTGCCACGATACCACCGAAGATGCTCACTGTGTCAGCCTCATAAGCTTTAGTCCAAGCCTCAACTACATCTTTACCAATAGCAGCGCCACATGGGTTCATGTGTTTCAAACCAACGCAGAAAGGCACGTTAAATTCGCGCACGATAGAGAGAGCCGCGTTTGCATCTTGGATATTGTTGTAACTCATCTCTTTACCGTGCAATTGACGAGCGAAAGCTAATGAGTAAGGTACCTCTTCCGAACCACGATAGAATTTAGCCGATTGATGAGGGTTTTCGCCATAACGAAGACCTTGAGCCAATTCATATTCGAGGAACAATTTCTCAGGCAAACCTGCTTTTTCACGCATATATGTAGCAATACACATATCGTATTCAGCAGTATGAGTATATGCTTTAGCCGAAAGTTGAAGACGAGTTTCGGCAGTAGTATTACCAGTATCTTTGATTTCGGCAATGATGCGGTCGTAGTCCGAAGGGTCGCACACCACAGTCACGTCTTTGTAGTTTTTAGCTGCACTACGCAACATAGAAGGACCTCCTATGTCAATATTTTCGATAGCATCTTCCATAGTCACGTCAGGTTTAGCGATAGTTTGACGGAATGGATAGAGGTTAACGCACACCATGTCGATGAAATTGATTTCGTTCTCTTCCAATGCTTTGAGGTGATTTGGGTCGTCGCGACGAGCGAGGAGACCGCCATGCACTTTTGGGTGGAGAGTTTTCACACGACCGTCACAGATTTCAGGGAAACCTGTCACCTCGCTGATGTTAATCACTTCGATATTGTTGTCTTGGAGGAGTTTCATTGTACCGCCAGTTGCGATAATATCCCAACCAAGTTCTTTAAGACTTTGGACAAAAGGCACAAGACCGGTTTTGTCGCTTACACTTACTAAAGCGCGCATAATTTATTTTAGTTATATTAATTTATATTCTCGTTTTTCTTTTTAACAAAAGTACAAATTCTATTTATAGGACAATTAAGACTTTTGCACTTAAAGTGTTTCTGTTGGCAGACCTTGTTTTTTAAATACATACCTTGTAATCAATTAATAATCATGATTTAGGGCATGTACTTTTAAAAAGTAGTTGTCCAAATAGAGTTAGAAATACACATTAAAATTTGTAAGTCTATAAATTAATTCTATACTTATGTTGAAATAAAAGACAAATTCTGTACTTATGTTAAAATAAATCTACATCACCCACACATTCGGTTTTGGTGATGCAAAGTATTTTGAGAGCATCGGTGCGAATGGCGAATTAAGAACTTTTGCCTCTTTCGGACACTCTTTCACACAAGCGCAACATTTGATGCATTTCGAGGCATCCACTACACTCACATCCTCTCTGTCAATTGCCTCCATCGGACATACATCGACACACACGCCACACATCACGCACTTCTCTTCGTCGGTCGTAGGCAACAACTTCACAGGATTTTTTGCCTGCTCGGCTTGATAGCCTTTCACAAACTCGACGAAAGCCTTCACATTCTCCTCGCCCGAATTAGGACATGTCATCGTCGCCACATCCACTGCATCCATCGCCCCAACCATCTTGGCTTTTATAAGTCCACCGAAGCGTTGAGCCTCAGCAATATCGCCATCATTAGGACGACCCACCGCCACAGGATTTTCGTCGGTACTATACGAGTGCTCACCCACAAATGCCGCAGCCGCAATGGTCACAAACCCACGTTCAGCGAGGAAGTCCGACATTTGCATAGCTGCACGTTCAAAATTGCGATTGCCATACACCACCACAACCACCGCAGGAGTGTTGTTGCCACTCATAGCCTCCAATCGTTTCAACGCCACTGGCGCCACACCACCGCCATACACAGGCACTGCCACAAGCAATAGATCGTCCGCAGCAAAGTCAGGATTTCTCAACTCACCAAAAGTGATATCCTCCACCGCAAACTCATCTGCCACAGCGCAAGAGATAGCCTTCGCCACCCTCTCCGATGTATGCGTTGCCGAAAAGTATATAGTACGCAAGTTCATAATTTCTTATTTTTTTCAACATAAGTACATATCCTATTTTTTAAGCTCACAGAATTTAACTAGCATATACAAGTCTATCTGGATAAATCCTTTTTCAAGTACATGCCTTGTAATTAAATAGTAATTTATAATTCAGGGCTTGTACTTAAAAAAGTTTATTTCCCACACAACACTAAGGACATGCACTAAAATTGTAAACCAACGAACAAAATAAATCTGTACTTATGTTAAAACAAAAAATATCAAGATAAAATCACTTTACAAATAGCTTCAGGGTAGAGTTCGTGCTCGATGGCATGTATGCGAGCTTCCACCTCGTCGCGGTCGTTGCCGTAATACTCAAATGCTCGTTGCATCACTATCACGCCACCATCCACTGTGAGGTCGATGAAGTGCACTGTAACACCAAACACTTTCACTCCAAAGTTGAACGCATCATCAATGCCGTGCGCACCTTTGAACGATGGCAACAGCGCAGGGTGAATATTCAATATCTTACCCTCATAGGCATTGTAGAGTGTTTCGCCCACGATGCGCATATATCCTGCAAGGCAGACCAAATCTACGTTCAATTCGTTCAATCGGTCCACAATACGTTGTTCGTATGCCGCTTTGCCACCACAGTCGCGTGGATGAAGCACGAGTGTAGGTATATCAAACTTCTTAGCACGCTCGATAGCATAGGCATTAGCATTGTCGCACACGAGCAATACAATTTTTGCAGGCACACGACCATCAACACATGCTTGCGCTATCGCCTCAAAGTTCGAACCACTACCCGACGCAAAAACAGCAAGATTTTTCAATTCACAATTCATATTACTTTTTGAAGACAGAAGAACATAAGAACAAAAATAAAATTATAATATTTTTTTGAACGTAAATCCCCATAAATTAATCATAAATTGCCTAATTATAGATTAAAAAATTAATGGATAATTAATGGTAACCATCGGTCTTTGAGCCTTTGGCGATAAAATTTACGTTAAATAAAAAGATTTTTTTGTTCTTCTGTTATTCTGTCTTTCTCTAAATTACAATATAACAACACCCTCAGTGTCAGTCACGCGACCGATAACCGAAGCACGTTCGCCATGCGATTTGAGGATTTCGATAGCTTTGTCAGCCTCAGCAGCATCCACTGCGAGCACCATACCGATACCCATGTTGAAGATATTGAACATTTCGCGGTGAGCGATTTTGCCATATTTTTCAAGCATACGGAATACAGGAAGGATCTCCCAACTACCCTCTTTCACTTCGATACCTTGACCTTCTTTGAGGATACGAGGAATATTTTCGTCGAAACCACCACCAGTGATGTGAGCCACACCGTGAACGTCGCAGTTGCGAATCACGTCGAGCACTTGTTTCACATAGATGCGAGTAGGAATAAGCAACACTTCGCCGAGAGGACGTTCAGCATCCAATTCAGGGAGCACAGCGTGGAGGTCGAGACCAGCATCGCTAACCACTTTGCGCACGAGACTGAAGCCGTTAGAGTGAACACCCGAAGAAGCGATACCCACGAGCACGTCGCCCACTTTCACTTTCGAACCATCAATAAGTTTAGATTTTTCTACCACACCACAAGTAAAGCCAGCGATATCATATTCACCTTCGGTGTACATACCAGGCATTTCGGCAGTTTCGCCACCGATGAGGGCGCAACCAGCTTGACGGCAACCTTCAGCCACGCCAGCCACGATATTTTCAATTTTAGCAGGTTCGTTAGCACCCACTGCCACATAATCAAGGAAATAAAGAGGTTCAGCACCTTGAGCCAACACGTCGTTCACACACATAGCCACAGCATCAATACCGATAGTATCGTGTTTGTCCATAGCGAAAGCGAGTTTGAGTTTAGTACCAACGCCATCAGTACCACTCACGAGCACAGGTTCTTTCACATTCAATGCCGAGAGGTCAAACATACCACCAAAAGCACCGATATTACCCATCACACCAACGCGTTCAGTTGATGCCACATGTTTTTTAATACGACGAACTACTTCGTAACCGGCCTCAAGATTCACACCGGCTTGTTCATAACTTTGAGCCATAATTTTATATAGTTGAGAGTTGAAAGTTGAAAGTCGAACCATCAATCTTCGAACCTTTGATAACAAAAAAAACTAAAAATCAGTCATTTATACTCATTTTTTTATTACAAAAAAACAAAGATTCTTAGTTCAAAATTCAAAATTCAAATTATTATTAATTACAATATTGCTAATTTATTTCAACGTGCAAAGATAATAAAAACTTTACAAATTAACAAACATAAACACAAAAAAAATTACATCACCCACTAAAAAAATTTAACCACAACAAAAGAGATAAAAAACATACCTTTTCCACCCTATTGCAAGGGTGAATATCTTATTTTAATCTTCTTCAATAAAGCATACGAAAGTGCAACCAGTGCAACCAGTACAAGCTGTGCAACCCCCAAAAACAAAAAATCCACCATCCATCTCAATTGAGGAAAAATAGAGATAAAAAAAATATACAAATATATATTTGTATTATATTATAACTTACAATCTGTAATCTAAAAACACCCCTTGCACTACTTGCACTACTTGCACTCCCAATAATTCTCAATTAAAATAACGCCGCATAGCAATTCTTAATTCTTAATTCAAAACACCCACTCACAGTGTGTACTACCCAACAGCAACCCTCAAGCAACCTGCAAGCAAGAAAACAGTCAAAAAAATACCCACTCACAGTGTGTATTCCGCAATGTAGTGACGCTCGGCTCAAACATCCGAACGAACAAAACAACAATAAAAAAACACATTTCATCCTTTAATGAGAACAAAAAAATCCGTTCTCATACGACTGGGAACGGATTTTTTTATGCTTATGAAAAATATCATTTACATTGTTTCACTTCTCCTCCATACAACGATGTTGGATATTTGCCTGAGAAACAAGCGGTGCAGAGCTCTGAGCGACGACCACTCTTGTAGAGTCCTTCGACTGAGAGGAATTTCAATGAATCGGCTCCGATTTTTTCGCACAACTCGTCGACCGACATGCGTGATGAAATCAACTCTTCGTAGGTGGCTGTGTCGACTCCATAATAGCATGGGTGGCAATATGGTGGCGACGCAATGCGAACGTGCACCTCGACGGCTCCTGCCTCTTTGAGAAGGTTGACAATGCGGCGCGATGTGGTGCCACGCACGATGGAGTCGTCGATCATAACGACGCGTTTGCCTTTGACGATTGAGCGCACTGCCGAGAGTTTCATACGCACGCCTTTCTCGCGCAACTCTTGACTTGGTTGGATGAAGGTACGTCCGATATATTTGTTCTTAATCAAGCCCATTTCGTAAGGGATGCCACTCTCTTCGGCATAACCAATGGCTGCACTAAGGCTGGAATCTGGCACACCGATGACGATGTCGGCATCGACTGGCGACTCGCGATAGAGTATGCGTCCTGACTCTTTGCGATAGGCATGCACGTTGCATCCTTCGATGTCGCTATCGGGACGAGCGAAATAGACATACTCCATAGCGCACATATAGTGGCGTTTGAAGTGAGAATATGTGAAGGAGTGGAGTCCGTCAGCATCGATGACTACAATCTCGCCTGGCTCGACATCGCGCACAAATTCGGCGCCTACAACATCGAGAGCACAAGTCTCGGAACTAACGACATAACCGCCATTGAGACGACCGATTGACAATGGACGCAAGCCATATTTGTCGCGAGCGCAATAGAGACGTTTGTCGCTGAGAATGAGGAACGCAAAAGCTCCCTCAATCATGTTGAGCGCATCGATGATATTGTGGATACGATGTTTTGTGTTGTTGTCTTTCTTAATCAAGTGGGCGAGCAATTCGCTATCGGATGTTGATTGAAAAAGGCTACCTTTGTGCTCGAGATAGCGAGCCAACTCGCGTGAGTTGACGAGGTTACCATTGTGAGCAAGTGCAAAATTACCTGTATGATGACGGAAAAGGAATGGTTGCACATTCTCAATGCCAGAACCACCAGCAGTGGCATAGCGCACATGGGCAATGGCGTAGTCGCCTTTGAGGTTGACAAGGTTTTTGGCATTGAACACCTCAGTGACAAGGCCTTCGCCTTTGACGCGATTGTGTTGCTTATTCTCATCAACACAGACAATACCGCAAGCCTCTTGGCCACGATGTTGCAATGCGTGGAGTCCGTAATAAGCAAGATTAGCGGCATCTTTCACACCCCATACACCAAATACACCGCATTCTTCGTGAATCTCAGTTAATTCATAATTCATAATTCACAATTCATAATTTTTATAAATTTATAATTCTATCATCAAAAAACTCAAAGAGTTTAGACCTATAACGCACAATACATAATTCATTAGATATTCAACCACGACTTTAACGCCGAAGGTTTAATTATGAATTATGCATTTAGATATTCTGTTACATTGCGTTCGATGCGGGCGAGGAGGTCTTCGCCATCGGCTGCAGGAACGAATTTTTCGCCTACGATGTTTTCGTAGAGCTCTTGATAGCGAGCCGAAATGCCAGCTACTACCTCGTCGGTCATCTCAGGCACTTGTTGGCCTTCTTTGCCTTGGAAGCCGTTTTCCATCAACCATTCGCGCACGAACTCTTTGCTGAGTTGGCGTTGTGGTTTGCCTGCTGCGAAGTTTTCTTCATAACCTTCGGCATAGAAATAACGACTTGAGTCTGGTGTATGGATTTCATCCATGAGGTAGATTTTGCCATCGCATTTACCGAACTCATATTTTGTATCTACGAGAATCAAACCACGTTTAGCTGCAATCTCTGAACCACGACGGAAGAGAGCCAATGTGTATTGTTCCAATACTTTGTATTCTTCTTCAGAAACCAAGCCTTGTGCGATGATTTCTTCGCGAGAGATGTCTTCGTCGTGTTCGCCGATTTCGGCTTTAGTAGTAGGAGTAATGATTGGCTCAGGGAAGCGTTCGTTTTCACGCATACCATCAGGGAGTTTCACACCACAGATTTCGCGTACGCCACTCTTATAGGCACGCCATGCACTACCACAGAGGTAACCACGCACAATCATCTCTACTGGATAACCTTCGCAAGCCACACCTACAGTTACCATAGGGTCTGGCGTAGCCAATTTCCAGTTAGGACAGATGTCAGCTGTTGCATCGAGGAATTGAGCTGCTATTTGGTTAAGGATTTGACCTTTGAACGGAATACCTTTTGGAAGGATTACGTCAAATGCCGAAATACGGTCGGTTGCCACCATCACAAGACGATTACCCGACACTGTGTAAACATCACGTACTTTGCCGTGATAGACCTTGGTTTGACCAGGGAAGTTATATTCTGTTGCTGTTAATGATTTCATTTTTTTATATTTTTTAGACATGAAGACAAGAGAACAGGATTTTTTTCTTTGAACGTAAATTATCGTTTTTTCTTTAACGCAAATTTTCATTAATTAATCGTAAATTATTTATAATTAATGGATAATTTATGGTAATTTACGTTAAAAATAATATCGTTAAAAGTTATTTCGTGTCTTCCTGTCATCTTGTATTTATTACTAAAGTTTCATGAGGCGGTTGAGGATTTCCTGATAGGCTTCGCCCACACGGCCGAGGTCGCGACGGAAGCGGTCTTTGTCAAGACTATCTTGTGTCTCTACATCCCAAAGGCGGCATGTGTCGGGACTGAGTTCGTCGCTCAACACGAGTGTGCCATCTTCGAGGCGACCGAATTCGGTTTTGAAATCGACCAAAATCACGTCGAGGCTTGCAAACAAAGGTATCAACAATTGATTGATTTTGTCCACTATTTTGTGCACCTCTGCCATCTCTTCGTAAGTCGAAAGACCGAGCGACACTGCATGGTGTTCGTTGATGATTGGGTCGTCGAGTTCTTCGTTTTTGTAGCAGCACTCGAAGATTGTAGTAGGCAATTTGGTGCCTTCGTCGATGCCCAAACGGCGCGCCATAGAGCCAGCGGCATAGTTGCGCACGATGAATTCGATTGGAATTACATCGACTTTGCGACACAACTGATTGCGGTCGTCGAGGCGTTGGATGAAGTGGGTTTTAATGCCTGCATCGGCAAGTTTGGCATAGATAATCGACGATATTTTGTTGTTCAAAATACCTTTGTTGGTTATCTGCGCACGCTTAATGCCGTTATATGCCGAAGCGTCGTCCTTGTAGTGAACAACCACTACTTCAGGGTCTTCGGTAGCATATATCTGTTTGGCTTTACCCTCGTATAATAACAATTCACAATTCATAATTCATAATTCATAATTACCTTCCGGCGTTAAACAATTTACATTAATAAAATCTATTCATAATTATGCATTATGCATTATGCATTATGAATTTTATTAAAGTAGCGAACTGCGTTATCGAACAATGGTTGGCGTTTGTTGCCTTCAATGTTTTTGAAGATGTTCTCTTCGTAACGCTCTGTGTGACCCATTTTACCGATAATCAAACCATCCTCTGAGATGATACCCTCGATTGCATAGCTTGAGCCGTTAGGGTTTTCAGGCGATTGCATTGTGATATTGCTGTTTGCATCTACGTATTGGAATGCCACTTGTCCTTTGGCAAACAACTCGCGAGCCAACTCTTCGCTTACCACGAATTTACCTTCGCCGTGACTCATTGCAATGGTGTGCTCGTCGCCCACGTTGAAACCTGCCAACCATGGCGATTTCACTGTGCTGATGCGAGTTGTAACCATTTGTGAGATATGACGGTTGATATTGTTACGGAAGAGTGTTGGACTATCTGGTGTAACCATACCCAAACGGCCGTAAGGCAACAAGCCTGATTTAACCAATGCTTGGAAACCGTTGCAGATACCGATAATCAAACCTTTGCGATCGATGAGAGCGTGGATTTCGCGTGCTACGTCGCTATTGTTCAATACTGTAGCAATGAATTTAGCTGAACCATCAGGTTCGTCGCCAGATGAGAAACCACCTGCGAGAGCAAAGATGTGACAACCACGAATTTCGCGAGCCATCACCTCGATAGAGCGGGCGATGTCGTCGGCAGTAAGGTTGCAGAACACCGATGTGCGAACTTCGGCACCAGCTGTACGGAACGCCTTAGCCATGTCGTAGTCGCAGTTTGTACCTGGGAATACTGGGATATATACAATTGGATGCTCAACTGCCTCGCCTGGATATTCAAATTTAACAACATCCGATTGTGCATTATGCATTGTGCATTGTGCATTATCTTCAGCAGGAGCAGTAGCTGGATAGATTTCGGCAAATTTCTCGGTATTTACCTTATATAAATGATTGAGGTCAAACGATTCGCCGTTGACAACCAATGTTGCTTCGGCTGTTGTCGTTCCGAGTTTTTCAAGGTTTTGAATGTTCAATTCTTCCGACGACGCAAAAAGAATAGAACCATAATTATAGTTAAATAAATCATTTTCTGAGAGATTGATGTTAGCACCTATGTTCGAACCAAATGCCATTTTTGTTACTGCCTCGGCAACACCACCCATACCGATTGTGTATGCGGCAGATACTTTGCCCTCTTCTACCAACGCGTGGAATGCGTCGAAATTGGCTTTCAACATGTCGGTATTAGGCATATAGTTGGCCATTGGTGTGTGGCGAAGGAGATAGATGTTTTCGCCTGCTGCTTTGAAGTCGGTTGAGACTACTTTGCTTGCATCGACCATAGTGATACCGAACGCAATGAGTGTTGGAGGCACGTTGATGTTTTGGAATGTACCGCTCATCGAGTCTTTACCACCAATTGAAGGCAATTTGAGTTCGTATTGCATCTTGAGTGCTCCGAGCAATGCGCTGAGTGGTTTGCCCCAAGATGTTGTGCTTGACATGCGTTCGAAATACTCTTGATATGAGAAGCGCATTGTGTCGTATTTACCACCTGCTGCCACTACTTTAGCACAAGCTTCTACTACTGCGTATGCTGCACCGTGATAAGGGCTCCATGCCGATACGAATGGGTTGAAACCATACGCCATCATACTTGCATCGTTAGTGAAACCATCGACTGGGAGTTTTTGAACGCCCACTTGTGTCTCTGAACGTTGGTATTTACCACCGAATGGCATCAACACTGTCGAACGACCGATAGTGGCG
>JAZOUT010000165.1:0-10810 GCA_045658305.1 Candidatus Aphodosoma sp.
TACATCGCAATTGCAAACCGTAGCAGCTATTCGCCATGTCACAACTGGTGGTTATCTCAAACAAATTCGCGCATACGAGAATATGGAAATCAATCCTCGTTTTGCAGCTATTCGCGAACGTTTGGTGGCTATGACTGCTAAGTATCACATAGTTGGGAATGCTGTAGTTGAAACTAAAAACCAAGAGTATATCGGCTTCGTAGCACGTCGTATGGTAGAAATGGCAGGTCACATTATCATGACTTACCTCCTCATCATCGATGCAACACGTGATGAGCAATTTGCTACATCAGCCGAAGTTTATGTAAACTATGCCGAAGCTGAAGTAGAAAAACACTATGCATTTATCAACAACTTCAAACCAGAAGAGGTAGAAAAATACAAAGCGTGATAGATAGTGAATAGGAGGTATTCTTTATTTGCTGAAAATATTTTTAATAAAAAGCAGATTGTACTTGTTGCAGTCTGCTTTTTTGTAATTATTTGTTCATAAAATGTAGTTTTTCTTGTTTATTTCCCTATAAAAATGTAACTTTGCAGAGATAATAATAAAGTATGTGTCATAATGAAAAAGCTTTTATCTATTTTCGTGGTTAGCTGTTTGTTGGCTATGAGTTGCAATAATAACAAGCAGGCTATCAATTCAAAAGATTTGCAAGGACGTTATGAAATCGATTTGTCGGCAGTGTTGTCTCAATTGACAGCCGATGAGGATAACGATTTTGCTGAGGCATTTGCTGCTATGTTATTGGCGAAATTGGACTTGACTATGCAATTTGATGGCGATAGACTGATTATTGATGGTAGCGATGCTGTTAGCGGACTTATCAATGCCTTTGCCGAAGAGGGCGAGGGTATGCCTTATGCTCTTGATTATAAGATTGTGAATGACTCGGTGTTATGTACTCGTGAGAATGCAAATCAGGAGTTTAACGAAGTAGGTGTACTACGAAAAATGGGTGAGTCGTTCGACTATTTGCAGTTTGTGACAACCACAAAGGAAGATGAAGAGATTGTCCTGACTATGAGAAAAATATATTGATTAATTTTTTATGAATCGAATAATTATATTCCTATTATTAATATTCTGCATATCAACTGCACAAGCCAAAGATGTGTTGATTGATGGCATATATTATGCCTTGTATCCCGATGAGTTGAAGGCTACTGTTGTGGGTGATGGAAATAATTTTGACGATAATGGGTCTGGTTATGAAATCTCTGAGCTATTGATACCCGAAACAATCGTTTATGAGGGTATCACCTATACGGTAAAATCTGTTGGCGATTATGCGTTTTGCAATACAAAATCCTTAAAGTCAATAACTCTAAGCGATTCAATAACCAAAATTGGTACGCGAGCCTTCGCTAATTGCGATTCGCTTCAGTCTATTTATATTCCCAAAAATGTCGTAATGGTGGGCAGTTATGCCTTCGAGTCTTCGCATGCATTGCAAACGATAGATGTCGCTGCCGAGAATACGACTTATTCAAGCATCTCTGATTGTCTATGCAATAAAGAGGGCACTATGCTTATTCTTGCTCCAGGCGGTCGCGATTCTATCGTTGTTGCCGAAGGTATTACAGCCATAGATCACTATGCTTTTTCTTATTGCAATTTGCAGCATGTAGAATTGCCTCTCTCGTTGCAGACTATTGACCATTACGCCTTTTCTTATTGCAACGCATTGCAGTCGGTCACAATCCCCGATGGCGTTACCGAGCTCGGTGCCAATTTGTTTCGCGAATCTCTTAATTTGCGGTCTGTAGTATTTGGTCGCAATATAAAAAAGATGGGCAATTACTCGTTCATCGGTTGTGCCTCTATCGACACAATCACTATTCTTGCCTCCGAGCCTCCTACTACTAAAGACCTCTCGCTCAACGCTGACTCTTGTCTGTTACGAGTATTCAAAAGCTCTTATTCGGCATATGTCAAGCATGCTTATTGGTCGAAATTTAGCAATATTTCAACACTAAATACTATTCATCTCGATGTGAACAATGCCGAGTGGGGCACAGTGCAAGGTGCAGGATATTACGATACTAATAGCGATATAATAATCTTTGCTCAGACTGCCGAAGGATACGAATTTATGGGTTGGAGCGATGGTGTAGTCGACAATCCACGCACCATAAAACTTAAGTCAGACGTTGAACTTATTGCTAACTTTAAACTAAAGGAAACTTCAGTTGATTTAGATTTAACAAATTCGGATGTAGTTGTTTATGTTAGAGGCAATTTGTTGTATATAGATAATATTTCTACTGATTATCAATTGTATGATATATTTGGTCGCAATATATATGTCGGATCAGATAATGAACTGACTTTGACTGAAGGTGTATACTTACTCATAATTGAAAATAAGATTATAAAAATAGTTGTTTGATATGTATAAGTTTGAAATTTGTGCAAATTCGGTAGAGAGTTGCGTAGAAGCTCAACGAGGTGGAGCTGATAGGGTAGAATTGTGTGCTGGTATTCCCGAAGGGGGCACTACACCATCGTATGGCGATATAGTGATGGCGCGTAGGGTGCTGACCACTGCTAAACTACATGTTATTATCCGTCCGCGTGGTGGCGATTTCCTTTATTCTGATTTGGAGAAGGAGATTATGTTAGAGGATGTGCGTATGGCTCGTCGATTGGGCGTGGATGGAGTGGTGTTTGGTGCATTAACTGCCGAGGGAGATGTGGATATGGATTTTATGCGTCACTTGATGACTGAATGTAAAGGAATGTCAGTTACGTTTCATCGTGCGTTTGATGTATGTCGAGACCCATTTTTAGCGTTGGAGCAGATAATAGAATTAGGTTGTAATAGAATATTAACTTCTGGTCAGATGCCTAAAGCAGAGGAGGGTGTTGAGCTTTTGAAACAATTGGTAGAAAAATCTGGTGATAGAATAATTATCATGCCAGGTTGCGGAGTGAATGCAGGCAATATTGCTCATATTGCAGAAGTAACAGGTGCGTGTGAGTTTCATTTTTCAGCTCGTTCGAAACGAGAGAGTAGTATGCAATTCCGTCGGTTTCGAGTTTCGATGGGCGGCGCTGTGGTGATAGATGAGTATAGTAGAGATGTGACGGATGTCGAGATTGTAAAAAAAACAATCAATAGTTTATAATAGGATAAAAATAAAAAGGAGTTTCAAATTATGAAACTCCTTTTGTTTTATTATTATTTCAACCAGCGGTCGAGCCAATTGAAGAATCGGCGTTGCCAGAGGACGCTGTTTTGTGGTTGAAGCACCCAGTGGTTTTCGTCAGGGAAAATCAACAACTCGGCTGGTATGCCACGGAGTTTGGCTGCGTTGTAGGCACTCATACCTTGTGATGCGAGAATACGATAGTCGGTCTCTCCGTGGATGACCATAATTGGTGTGTCCCATTTGTCCACGAATTTGTGTGGCGAGTTGGCGTATGTTTCTGCGTTTTTAGCATCCCAATATGGACCGCCAAGGTCCCAATTGACGAAGAACATCTCTTCGGTTTCGAGGTATTGTTGCTCGAGATTGAACATACCATCGTGAGCAATGAAAGCTTTGAAACGACCTTCGTGGTGACCTGCCATCCAATAAACCGAATAGCCACCGAACGATGCACCAACACATCCGAGACGGTCTTTATCCACGAATGGCTCTTGCGCTACGTGGTCGATAGCCGAGAAGTAGTCGCGCATACATTGTCCGCCATAGTCTTTAGAGATGGCTTCGAGCCATTCTTGTCCGAAACCAACAAGACCGCGACGGTTAGGGGCTACGATGATATAGTCGTTAGATGCCATGATTTGGAAATTCCAACGATAGCTCCAGAATTGGCTTACAGGACTTTGTGGTCCACCTTGGCAATAGAGGAGGGTTGGATATTTTTTAGCAGGGTCGAAGTTAGTAGGATAGATGACCCACACGAGCATTTCTTTGCCATCAGTAGTAGGCACCCAGCGAGGCTCTACTTTGCCCATTTGGAGTTGGTCGAGGAGGTGTTTGTTTTCAAATGTGATTTGAGTTTGTTCGCCATTTTCAGGGTTGATGCTATACACTTCGTTTGGCATCGACATAGAGTGACGCACACCGATGATTTTGTTACCACAGAGGGCGATTTGTTCGTAATCGTGTTGACCTTCTGTGAGTTGGCGAATCTCTTTTGTTTCGATATTGGCTTTATACACTTGAGTGCAACCGTGCCAGCAGCTGATGAAATAGATGTGTTTGCCTTCAGCATCCCATTGCAATGAGTTGGCATTTTGGTCGAAATCGGCAGTGATATAAGTGCGAGTGCGAGTAGCCAAATCCATTACGAATAAGCGGTTTTTGTCGCTTTCGTAGCCGTCATGTTCCATACTTTCCCAAGCCAATTTAGTACCATCAGGCGAGAATGTAGGGTTGATGTCGTAGCCCATCATATCTTTTGAGAGATTGGCAACTGTTTTACCTTCAACTACGTCGTAGAGATATATGTCGGTGTTTGTTGACAATGCATATGCTTGGCCCGAGAGTTTTTTGCAAGTGTAGGCAATGAGTTTGCCATCAGGCGCGAAAGCCAATTGTTCGGCACCACCAAAAGGTTTGAGTGGGCATTCGAATGGTTCGCCTTCGATGATATCGCGCTCGTTGCTAAGTGTTTTGCCATCGTAGTCGTAGAGGAAAGGATGAGGCACTGTTGTCACCCATTCGTCCCAATGTTTGTACATGAGGTCTTCGACGATGATGCCCGAAGTTTTGTCGAGGTCAGGGTAGCGGTCGGTGGTGCGTTCGCCCCATTTTACGTTGGCAATGAGGATAACTTGTTTGCCATCAGGCGAGTAGAGAAAGTCGGAGATGCCACCTTCGCGGTTAGAAATTTGGATGCGGTCGGTGCCATCAGGATTCATTTCCCATAATTGCATAGAGCCTGATTGTGCAGAGAGGAAGGCGATTTTCTTACCTCCTTTTACCCAACGTGCAGCCGATTCGCTTTTGAGAGTAGAGGTGATTTGTTGATTGTCAGAGCCATCGGCATTCATGACGAAGAGTTCGCGGTTGCTCTTGTTTTGCGCAACGCTATAGTAACCAACGCCATAGAGTATTTTGCTTTGGTCAGGAGATACTTGTACATCGCCTAAGCGACCGAATGCCATAAGTACCTCAGGAGACACGCGTCCGTCGGTGATGGTCATCTGATGGCGACCGATGTAGTTTGGGTCGTTCGATTCGTCGATGCGAGCCGTGTTCGAGCATCCGACGAGTGCAGCAGCAAGTGCCATAATAGATAAGAATTTAATTTTCATATTCTTGATTTTTGGTTTTAAAAGACATTTATGTTATATTAAAGTGTTTAATATTTGAGTTAACTCTTCAGGGTGGCTTTCAATGTGATTGCCTACGACAACTAAATCTGCTCCTGCTTCAAACGCACATTGCATCATTTCAGGCGTTTTTATGCCTCCTCCTACGATTAGTGGTATGTCAATAGTTTTTCTTATCGTCCTAATAACATTTTGTGGCACAGGATGATTAGCTCCGCTACCAGCTTCGAGATAGACCATTTTGTGACCGAGGAGTTGGCATGCAAGGGCGGTATTGGCTATAAGATTTACATCTTCAGCCGAATATGGAGTAGTGTGACTTACACGTTCTACAGCCGTAAGTTTGCCCCCATCTATGAGTATATATCCTGTCGGAATAGTTTCCACACCTGTCTTTTTTATCAGAGGTGCAGCATTTATATGTTGTTCTATCAAGTATTTAGCATTACGTCCAGAAGCCAATGTCAAAAACAATAAAGCATCTACGTTATCCGCAAATTGCGAAACATCACCTGGAAACATTACTACAGGTACCGATGTCAATCTCTTTATCCTTTCTACCGTATTATGTATAGATTCCTTCAATTGACTTCCACCTACAAAAATAAAAAGTTGACCGTTGACTGTTGATTGTTGATTGTTGATTGTTGACAATATTTGACACAACCACTCATCCGAACACTTTTCCGGGTCAATCAACAAAGCAAACATTTTCTGTCCCTTTGTTTTATTCTCTAATATTTGTTTGTAGATGGTCAAATTGTATGAACTATAACAAATTCAGGATACACTTTATATTGCAATTTATATTCTTTTTTGTTAGCTGAAGCAGTTTCGTGTGCAACGATTTCGCCATCCATATAAGGCGTGAAAGGCTCTATGCGGATTTGTTCCGTAAATTCCACAGTCTCCACGCCCATCACTTTGTACATAGCCTCTTTGGCAGCCCAAAGTATAGTGAGATGAATCTTCTCCGAACGAGCATCAACGGCATCTAACTCTTGGCGACTCAAGAATTTGTGGCGCACACGACCCACTTTGTCGCCAATGCGCTCGATGTCGATGCCCACTTTGTCGGTAGGGTGGATAGCCACCAAAGCATAGTGACCTGTGTGCGATATGCTTATATTGAGTGGATTATTAGCCAAATAAGGCGCACCATTAGGGTGGTAGCACACATGTTGTTCCGAACCAACCAACTCGTTCAACGCACAACGCGACGCAAGATATTCAAGACGACGTTTGGTGCTTGTGAACGGGATAAGCTCTTCAGCTACAACGGCATCGTTGCCAAGTAACGACATAAGTTGTTCTTCGGTTTCGACAATGTCCCATAAGGCAACCGATAGACCATTATCGTAGGTGTGTTTTTCGATTAGCATAGTATTTCGTATTTTGTTGGTTTAAATTTCTTCATTATTCCTCATTACTCCCTTCAGTCGTGATTTTTGCTCCGCTCGGCATAGTTCAAGTAAGCTTGACTCTGCCCTCGCTTATCGCAAAAATTCCCCATTCTCAATTCTCAATTCTCAATTCTCCACTCAAGCGTTTCAATCAAGTGTATCATATCCTGAAGCACATAATTTGCCGCAGGTGCGATAGAGTCGGCATTTGGAGTATGATTGAAGTATAGCGAACCACGCAAAAAGTTGCTGACACTATCAGTTACATAGAACTGTGCAGGCGAAGCTGCATTTCCTTTCATTTCATACAAAATGCCATATACTCGAGTAGTGTCGTTGCCGTAGTAGCTCTCTTGGATTGCATCAGCACGCACCGTATGTTTGTATGCTAACGAATGACTCTCCTCCGTAACTTGCTGAAATGTAGACTTGTTGATACGTTTATAGCTCAAGTGTATTTTCGCGTTTATCGATGGATACACAAGATTTATCCATTCGTCAGCCTCAGTTGCATGCGTATTATCCGACTTGTCAGGGCGACAATGAATACTCTTTTCAATGCTATATGGACCTAAATCATCCACTTCAACATACTCATGTTCAGGCAAATCAATTCTAAAATACCCATACGGTTTTGGTTGTTCCTTCTTGCCACAACCCACCAAAGCCAAAACAACAAAAACAAATAAAATACAATTCTTCATTTTCAAAATACTAAATTCCATTCCCTATTCCTTACTCCCTACATTAAACTTCACCTTCAAAATCCTTCTTGCATTGATAGCCACGATTTTAAACTCGTAATTCTTATACGTAATCACCTCATTTTGTTCAGGAAAATCACCTTTCAACTCTAAAATAAGCCCAGCTAAAGTATCAACCTCCTCCGTGATATCTTCAAAATCCTCAGAATCAATTTCCGTAGCTTTAAAGAAGTCTGTGAGCATAATCTTCGCTTCAAACACGTATGAGCCATCATTCTGCTTAGTGTACAACGAATTATCAACATCATATTCGTCGCTAATTTCGCCAACTACCTCTTCCAAAACGTCCTCCATTGTAACCATACCCGAAGTACCGCCAAACTCATCAACCACAACGGCAATATGTATTTTATTCTTTTGAAATTCTTGTAACAAATCATCCAATTTCATCGTCTCAGGTACGAAATATGGCTGACGTATAAGCGTTTGCCATTTGAAAAATGGACCTTTGTTGATGTGAGGAATCAAATCTTTGGCATATAACACGCCACGAATATTGTCAATCGAACCCTGAAGTACAGGAATACGCGAGTATTCATGCTCAACAATGCAATCAATTACCTTGTCGAATGGGGTAGTAACGTCCAACGTAACCATATCCAAGCGCGAAGTCATCACACCAGCAGCCGTAATATTACCAAAATTTACTATACCCTTCAGAATATCAGCATCTTCTTGTATCGCATCTGATGTCAATTCCAATGCCTGCGACAACTCATCCATCGACAAGTTTGCTCCATGCTTATGCTTAGCCAAACGCTTGTTTACCACCGAAGTAGAACTAACCAATACCCAAACAAAAGGTTTCAACACACTGCGCAATACCTTCAATACATTAGCCCCAAAACGTGCCATACGCAACCCATGTTGTTGAGCAAAAATCTTAGGCATAATCTCGCTTACAAGCAAGATTATGAATGTGATAAGTATAGTTTCAAAAATAAAACCAAGTATAGGAAAAGCACTAAAATCAAGAGTTTGATTGATGATATACGACGACAAAACAATTATCGACACATTAACCAAATTATTCGTAATCAAAATAGTTGCCAACAAATGCTCAGGTTTCTGTAACAAAAGTTTGATTTTCTCATCAACTGGATTTCTTTCCTCGTCCATTCGCTCAAAATCTTTAGGCGAAAGCGAGAAAAAAGCAACTTCCGATGCCGATACAAAAGCCGAAATAAAAAGGCATGCAATAGTAACAAAAAAAGCAATTAACGCATTGATACTAAATGGTTGAACAATGCTCGATAATACAAAGGAATTCAGGTCCAAAACAATAAAAATTTCGTTAAACAATAACCATAGGAAACGACTCTCCTATTAACGTGCAAATATACAGAAAAAATATCAAATAAGCAAAAATAAAACAATACACTTTTTTACTTTTCTATTCTTAAATTTTTTCGCCAAAACCACAAATACCTTCGCTCCTCAACTCCTCATCCTTAATTGTTAATTCTTCATTCTTTATCATCAACTTAGTTGAAAAATATTACATGAAATCTACATATAACCTCCTCGAACCACCAGTCTTGAGCCTTATGGCAAAAAATGGAGGCAAATTATGCATAACCGAGGTAACTGAAAGGAAGAAACCTACGGATAATAAATACTACATATTCCACGTCCCACAAAGAGAGCGAACCAAATATTTTTTTCAATTTAGTTGAAAAAATGTTTTTATAGAAGCTACATTGCTCTTTTGTAGGGACACGGCGTGCCGTGTCCAATCGGTCATCAGACCGAAAAACAGTAGAGACGTAGCCCGCTACGTCTCCCCCATTAGTCGCAAGACTGAATCTTCCGAACAAGCGCAACGTTCTATAATATCCGTTTCAAGGCTTCTTAAAAGAGGTACACAATATAACTTTCAACTCAACCAACGAAGAACCCTAACATATCCATATCTACAACATAGTATAAATATACTATAAATATACTATAAACATAGGATAAACATACTATAAAGCAAACTGCACAATAAAAAGAGCATAAAAAAAGTGATTAATCTCAAAACGAAATCAATCACTTTCAACTATTAATTATTAATTTTCAACTTCCAATTAAAAAGGAAGGTCGTCATCCATTCCTGTAGGAGCACCGATAAAAGGTTGAGCTACTGGTTCTGCCGACACTTGAGGAGCAGGTTGTGGTGCAGGAGCTGCAGGTTGAGCGAATGTTTGTGCAGCAGGAGCTGTGTATTGGTTAGCTCCATATTGTTGTTGATTTTGAGCAGGTTGTTGACCATCTTGATTTTGTGGACGAGTCAAAATCTGCATATCTTCAGCATAAATTTCTGTAATGTAACGGCGATTTCCCATTTTGTCCTCGTAGGTACGAGATTTGATTTTACCTTCGATATAAACACGTGCACCTTTGCGAACATATTTCTCTGCCACTTCTGCAAGTCCGCGCCACACTACGATTGTGTGCCATTCTGTGCGGTCAGGCACCTGTGTGCCGTTTGACATAGTGTAACCACGTTCGGTTGTCGCTAAAGGGAAATTAGCTACTCTAACATTGTTCTCTAAGTAACGTACATCAGGGTCTTTTCCTACGTTACCAATTAAAATTACTTTGTTTACTGACATAGTGTATAAAATTAAGAATGAAAAGTTTGCCAAAGTAACATCTTTTTTTTTAAATTACCAAATTTTTTAGCAAAAAAATCAAATTAAATTCATAATTCTTTGATATAGTGCATCTTAAAATAGTAAAATGCGTTTTTTTTGAAAAAAAGCAAAAAAATCATTGCTAATGTTTTGTCAATCAAAAAAAAAGTTGTAATTTTGCACTCCGATTGCGAAAATCAAAAACATCGTAAACGAATATAAATCAAAAATATAATTGTATTACTTAAAAATTTTACAAAAATGACTAAAGCAGACATTGTAAATGAGATTTCAAAAAACACAGGTATTGCAAAAGATGATGTGTTGAAAACAGTTGAGGCTTTCATGGATTGTGTAAAAGACTCATTGGCAAAAAACGAAAATGTTTATTTGAGAGGCTTCGGTAGCTTCATCGTTAAAGAACGTGCAGAAAAAACAGCTCGTAACATCTCTAAAAACGTTACTATCAAAATCCCTGCACACAATATTCCTGCATTCAAACCTTCAAAAGAATTTACTGCTAAAGTAAAATAATCAACCTTTTGAGAGACAACTAATTTAGGAATTTTTTTATTAACATTTAAAAAACATATAAGCTATGCCAAGCGGAAAAAAACGTAAAAGACATAAAATGTCTACACACAAACGTAAAAAAAGACTAAGAAAAGACCGTCATAAAAAGAAAAAATAATCTTTACGGTTAGTCTTATGAATCATAAAAACAAATTTAGAGA
>JAZOUT010000166.1:0-31944 GCA_045658305.1 Candidatus Aphodosoma sp.
CTAAAAATCAATGAAATACGCAAACTTTTAGATTATTTTTTTACTAAAAAAAGACAAAAAATACATCTAATTTTATTTATAAAAAATATAAAAATAATAGCCTTTTTTTGACCTATATTTTGAGCACCCTACCCTTTGGGGTCTTTTTTTTATTTTGTGGTTGGGAAGACGCACGAACCGTGTAACTTTACTTGTATCAGCCTGATGGCTGAAAGGACATAGCACGCTGTGTCCCTACATTGTTTCAGCTTTGTGGTTGAATGGGCACGGCATGCCGTGCCTATTCATTGTGTTTGTTTTATTTGTTTTGGGGAGGGCAATAAAATGGGTATTTTTGCGTTGAAAAATGTGGGTGTTGTGGATTTTGTAGTTTGGATTTTTTTTTGTAAATTTGTAGGTTGTGTATAGTAGATTTTGTGATGAGGATAATTGTTTGAATAATAATAATTTATAGTTTGTTATGATTGAGTATATTAAGGGTGAAATTATGGATTTGACTCCGACTTATTGTGTGTTGGAGACAAATGGTATTGGTTATATGCTAAATGTGTCGCTTGTGACGTATCAGGAGTTGCAAGGGCAGTCGGCTGCGAGATTGTATGTTTATGAGAATATACGTGAGGATGCGCATGTGTTGTATGGTTTTTTGACTGAGGTAGAGAGGGAGTTGTTTTTGTTGTTGATTTCGGTGAGTGGTGTGGGTGCTGCTACGGCGAGAATGATTTTGTCGAGTTTTACGGTGGCGGAATTGCAAGAGGTGATTGCTACGGGCAATGTGAATGCGATTAAGTCGGTGAAGGGTATTGGGTTGAAGTCGGCACAAAGGATTATTGTGGATTTGAAAGATAAGATTGGTACAATGCACAATGCACAATGCACAATGCACAATGTGGGTGTGGGTAGTAATAATGAGAATATGGAAGAGGCTGTGGCGGCATTGGTGGCGTTGGGATTCCAAAAGGCGGCATCGGTGAAGGTTGTAGAGAAGTTGATGAAGGAGGATGCATCGATGGCTGTGGGTAAGATTGTGAAGAGAGCGCTCTCTATGATGTAATGAGGAGTGAGGAGTTAGGAATGAGGAATTAAGAATTAAGAATTAAGAATTAATACCTCTAACCTAATTGTTAATTTTTAATTTTTAATTATTCATTAAATATTAGATATCGTGAATTATTTTCAGAAGATAGTTGTTTTGTTGTTTTGCTTCGGGTTGGTACTTGGGGTGGTTGAGCCTTTGTGGGCTATGGGGCAAGATGTAGTTACGGAAGATGATGTGCCTTACTATAATGTTGAGGCACACCAGGATTATATGTATGACCCAGTGCCAGCACCAAAGTCGGCAACTCGTGTGAAAAAGTTAGGAGTTAGGAGTGAATGGTGGTGTCAGTGAGGATGCTCCGATGGATTTGAACGATCCATCGAATGTGGAGACAAAGATAGAGTATGATACAGAGACAGGAAATTATATTGTGAGAACGATGATGGGTGATGAGGAGTTGGTTTCGGCATTTACGTTGACTCCAGATGAGTATAAGCAGATGTCGCTCAGAAAGGCGATGGGGCAGTATTGGGCAGAGAAGAATAAGAAAGCAGCTGAAAATTATGAAGATAAGTTCGATATTACGGATATGAAATTCTCGTTAGGTCCAGCAGAGAAGTTGTTTGGTCCTGGTGGAGTGCAAGTTAAGACACAAGGGTCGGCAGAGTTGACGTTTGGTATTAAGCATAATAATGTGCAAAACTATTCGTTGGCGGAACGATTGAGAAAGACAACGACATTTGATTTTGATGAAAATATACAGTTGAGTGTGAATGCAACGGTGGGGGATAAGATTGGGTTTACGATGAATTATAATACCGAAGCGACATTTGATTTTGACCAACAATTGTTGAAGTTGAATTATCAAGGTAAAGAGGATGAGATAATAAAGAGTATAGACTTGGGTAATGTGAGTTTGCCATTGAATTCGTCGTTGATAAAGGGTAATTCGGCTTTGTTTGGTTTGAAGACAGAGTTGCAATTCGGTAAGTTGAGTATTACGGCAGTTGCATCGCAACAACAATCGGAGACAAAGCATGTGAATTCGAAAGGTGGATCGCAGTTGATGGATTTTGAGGTAGGAATAGATAATTATGATGAGAATAAGCACTTCTTTTTGGCGCATTATTTCCGCGATACATACGACCAAAATATGTCGAAATTGCCACATATAATGTCGGGTGTGATGATTACGAGATGTGAGGTGTGGGTTACGAATAAGCGAGGTAACTTTGAACAAGCACGTAATATAGTGGCATTTATGGATTTGGCAGAAGGTGTGAGGGTGGATAATAACCATTGGAATACGTATGGAGCATTGCAGCCAGATAATGCTGCGAACTCGTTGTATGACGAAGTGAAAGCATTAGAGGGAGTGCGTGATATTCAGATGTGTAATGCAACATTAGATGTGGCATATAACTCGTATGATATTTTTGGTGGTCAGGATTATGAAAAGATAGAGAGTGCTCGTAGGTTGGATGCGTCGGAGTATACACTGAATAGTCAGTTAGGTTTTATTTCGTTGCGTCAGGCGTTGAATAATGATGAGGTGTTGGCTGTAGCATTTGAATATACATATAATGGAAAAACATATCAAGTAGGTGAATTTTCGACAGATGGTATAGAGGCACCAAAGGCGTTGATTGTGAAATTGTTGAAAGGAACCGCCACTTCGCCACAAACAGCATTGTGGGATTTGATGATGAAAAACGTGTATTATCTTGGTGGTAATCAAGTGCAAAAAGAGAAATTCAAATTGAATATTCAGTATAAGAATGATTCAAGCGGTGTGTATGTGAACTATATACCAGATGGAGCGATAAAGAATCAGTTGTTGGTGAAAGTGATGGGGTTGGACCGATTGGATTCGCGTAATGAACCAATGCCAGATGGGCAATTTGATTTTGTGGAAGGTTATACGATGTATTCTTCGACAGGTCGAGTGATATTCCCTGTAGTAGAACCATTTGGTGAGCATTTGAGGAAAATGATTGGGAATGACGCTGTCGCTGATAAATATTGTTTTCAGGAGTTGTATGACTCGACGAAGATAATTGCACAAGAATTGACAGAGAAGAACAAATTTAGATTGTCGGGTAAATATCAAGCAAGTTCGGGAAGTGTGATTAGATTGAATGCGATGAATGTGCCACGTGGGTCGGTTGTAGTAACTGCGGGTGGTCAGACTTTGACAGAGAATGTTGATTATACTGTAGATTACACAATGGGTACAGTGACGATATTGAATCAGTTAATATTGGCATCGGGTAATAATATTGATGTGCAGTTGGAGAGTCAAAGCATGTTTAACATGCAGAGAAAAACATTGGTAGGTGCTCATGCTGAGTATGCATTTACAAAAGATTTCTCTGTTGGTGGTACGATTATGCACCTTAGTGAGATGCCTTTGGTGGTGAAAACAGAGATGGGCTCAGAGCCAATAGCAAATACTTTGTGGGGATTGAATGCAGCATACAGAGGCGATGTGGCGTGGTTGACCAAAGGAGTGGATGCGATACCGGGAATTAATGCAACAGCACCGTCGAATGTGGTATTTAATGCAGAATTTGCACACATGATACCAGGTCATAAGAAGGTAGATAATAATCCAGGATATGCATATCTTGATGACTTTGAGAGTACAGAGACAACAATAGATTTGCGTTATCCATATTATTGGAATTTGGCATCAACACCATCAGATCCTACATCAGGAGCATTATTTCCAGAAGCAATAAAGACAAATAGTACAGAATATGGTATGAATCGTGCGTTGTTTAACTGGTTTACGATAGATAATACAGTATTTAACAAATCGAATTCGCAAACGCCAGAGCATATTCGTAGAAATAAAGACTTGCAAAGTAATCACTTAACTCGTGAAGTGAAAGAGCAAGAGTTATTCCCTAATCGCGATGCGATATTGGGACAATCGTCGTATTTGCCAGTGTTGAACGTAAGTTTTTATCCTACAGAGCGTGGTCCATATAACTTGGATTTAAATGTCAATCCATTGACAGGTGAATTGTTGAATCCAGAAAAGAGATGGGGTGGTATGATGCGTAAGATAGAGACATCCGATTTCGAAACTGCTAATATTGAGTATTTGGAATTTTGGATGATGGATCCATTTGTGTATGATACAATTGGTGCACATGAGGGAGGTGATTTGTACTTCAACTTAGGTGATATTAGTGAAGATATATTGAAAGATGGTAAGAAATTCTTTGAGAATGGATTGCCTGGTAATGGGGATTCGGCAGCAACAGACCATACAGTATGGGGGCGTGTACCACGTATTCAGTCAACAGTATTGGCATTTGATGGCGATTTAAATGCTCGTCAATATCAAGATGTTGGTTATAATGGTTTGCGTACAGAAGATGAGTTTGGGTTTGATACATATAGAAAATTTGTAGAAGATTTGAAAGGTGTATTGTCGCAATCGGCTATAGATGCGTTGATACAAGATAAATTTTCGGCATTGAATGACCCAGCGAGTGATAACTATCACCATTATCGAGGTTCTGATTATGATAGTGAAGAGTTGACTATCTTGGAACGTTATAAGAGGTACAATGGTCCGGAAGGTAACTCTCCTGCATCGGATTTGAGTGAAGAAAGATATTCGACATCGGCTACAACAGTGCCTAATGCAGAGGATATTAATCAAGATAATACTCTAAATGAGTATGAGAAATACTACCAATATAGAGTGTCGTTAAGAAAGAACGATATGGAAGTTGGTAAAAATAACATTGTCAATAAGATAGAAACAGAAGTTACATTGGCAAATGGTCAGTTGAGTAAAGTTACTTGGTATCAATTCAAAATACCTGTGCGTGATTATGAAAAACGAGTTGGTTCGATTCGTGACTTCAAGAGCATACGATTTATGCGTATGTTTATGACCAATTTTAAAGATGATATGCATTTGCGTTTTGGTACATTGGAGTTAGTACGTGGAGAATGGCGTGGATATAATAAAGACTTGTTTGCAATAGATAATCCTCCAATATCGGTAGCTTCGATAGATGTGACATCAGTAAATATTGAGGAAAATGATAATAAAGAGCCAGTTAACTATGTGTTACCTCCAGGTGTGAGTCGTCAGACTGACCCAAGTCAACCACAATTGACACAGCAAAACGAGCAGGCGATGTTGATGAAAGTTTTGGATTTGGCTCCAGGTGATGCACGTGCAGTGTATAAAAACATTATGTATGATATGCGTATGTATCGTCGTATTCAGATGTTTGTGCATGCAGAGCAGATAATTGGTGATGATTCAAATCTTCAAGATTATGAAACAACAGTGTTTATACGTTTGGGTAGTGACCATACACAAAACTATTACGAATATGAAGTGCCATTGAAGTTGACACCTGCTGGACATTATAATATTACAGAACGTGAGAAGGTGTGGCCAGAGGAGAATATGATTGATTTTCCATTTGATTTGTTAACGCAAGTGAAAACTAATCGTAATCGTCGTATTAAGAATACAAACGGAACAATGTCGACACCATTCTCGGAATATGACCCAGAGAAACCACAAAACAAAGTTACTGTGGTAGGTAATCCTAACCTTGGTGATGTGCAGACAATGTTGATAGGTGTTCGTAATCAATCACGTACATCGAAAAATGTAGAAGTTTGGGTTAATGAGTTGCGTTTGACCGATTATGATGAAGATGGAGGTTGGGCAGCATTAGCAAATTTGGCAGTAAATTTATCAGATGTAGGTTCTGTTAGTGTAGCAGGACGTTATGAAACAGCAGGATTTGGTGGTATTGAAGAGACATTGCAAGAGCGTAGATTGGATGATTATTATTTGGTTAACTTTGCGGCGCAATTTGATTTTGGACGTTTCTTCCCAGATAAGGCAAATGTGAGAATACCTATGTATTATAGTTATGGTGTAGAAAATAGTAAGCCAAAATATAATCCATTGGATCAAGATATTTTGCTTGAAGATGCGTTGGATGTTTTGGAAACAAAAGAAGAGCGAGATTCGTTGTTAACACTTTCGGCTACTAAAAATATAACTGAAAGTTTTAATATTACGAATATGAAGGTTGATATAAAGAGTAAAACCCCTAAAATTTATGATCCAGCGAACTTTTCAGTATCTGCAGCATATACTCAAACTCAAGATCTTGACCCTGAAGTAGAACGTAATAGCAATAGTTCATATACGGGTCAGTTTAATTACAATTTTTCTACATCGCCTAGAGCGTGGGAACCATTCAAAAATAATGATAAGTTGAAGAAATGGAAAATAATTAAAGATTTCAACATCAATTATGAGCCTTCGCTTATAGCCTTGAATATCAATATGAGTCGTCGTTATTCAGAGACTCAGTTGAGAGATTTAACGGGAGCGATGTATGTGGATTATTATGATTCTAAAAACTCGTTGTTGTCATTTACAAAAGATTTTACTTGGAGTCGTAATTTTGATTTTAAATATGATTTGAGTAAGACATTGAAGTTTTCGTTGAAGACAGCAACAAATTCTCGTTTTGATGAGACTCAATATTCACCAGTAAATAGGAAGTTCTTCCCTGATGAATATGAAAATTGGCGAGATACAGTAGCACAAAGTTTGGCACATGGAGGTCGTCCGTTGGATTATCAACAAGTGTTTACTGCGTCGTGGGATGTGCCAATCAATAAATTCCCTGGATTAGATTTTATTACAGCAAAAGGTCAATATAGTGCTACGTACAATTGGAATACAGGAGTAGAGTATGCAGATGGAATGACATTGGGTAATACGATTTCTAACCTTGCTATGTGGCAGGCAGATGGTCAGATGAATTTCGAGACATTATACAATAAGTCGAAATATTTGAAGAAAATAAATCAAAAATACACATCAAGAAAAACTACACGTCGTCAATCGAAATTCAATCCTAAAAAATATACACAAACAGTCAATTTGACTGATTCTGTTGCTTTGAAAGTAACTCACCGATTGAATAGTGATAATTTTGATATCATATTTACTGATGCTTCGGGTAAACCTGTTAAAGTGAAATATAAAGTTCTTGATAAGAACAATATTGAACTTAATAGTAAGGTTGCTATTAAAAATTTGAAAATTGCAATGGAGACTCGCAATCCGAATATAGAGAAACCAGCGAAAAAAGTGGCTGATTTTACGGTGAGATTCTTGATGTTAGTACGTAGATTGCAAGTGTCTTATAAAGAAACAAGTTCTTTGACATTGCCAGGATTCAATTATGGAGGATTATTCTTTGGTCAAACAATGACAAATGATGTGATGACTCCAGGTCTTGACTTCTCGTTTGGTGTGCCACGTGAAAGTTATATTGATAAAGCAATAGAAAATGGTTGGTTGGTGATGAATGACTCGGTAATTAATCCATCAGCATATAATTATTCAACCGATTTTGATGGTAAATTGTCGCTTGAACCGATAGCTGGATTGAAGATAGAGTTGAATTCAAAAAGGGTAACAACTGATCAATCTACAATTCAGTATATGTTTGAGGGAATGCCAACAACGTTTAATGGAACATTCCGTATGACATATTGTGCACTTGGTTCTGCATTTTGGGGTAAAGGTAATGCTGAGAATAATTATCATAGTCGTGCGTTTGATCAATTATTAGCTAATCGTGAGGTGGTGGCTGATATATTGCAACAACGATATGTAGGTACAACTTATCCTACACTTGGATTTATGGATGGTGCTTCGTTGGCTGGCAAACGATATGATAGTGAGAATGGTGCCTATAATATTAACTCTGCCGATGTATTGATACCTGCATTTATGGCAGCATATTCAAATCGTGATATTAGTAAACAGACGTTGAATATATTCCCAGATTTCTTGAGTATGATGCCAAACTGGACTATTTCGTATGATGGTTTGAGTAAGATTAAGGGAGTTGATAAATACTTCAAATCTATTACGTTGAAACATGCTTATCAATGTACTTATAATGTAGGTTCATACTCTTCATTCTCGAATTATGTAGAAAATGAAGACGGACTTGGATTTGTGCGAGATGTTGCATCGGGTAATCCAGTTCCATCGTCGGCATACGATATTGCAAGTGTGAATATTACTGAAAATCTTAATCCGCTTCTTTCTATTGATATGGCGATGAAAAACTCGATGACGGCTAAGTTGGAATATAAACAACAACGTAACTTGACACTGAATATTGCGTCAAATCAATTACTTGAAGCTTCAAGTAGCGAGTGGGTTGTGGGTGTAGGTTATGTGTTGAAAGAGTTTGATATGATATTGAAATTGAAAGAGTCATCTAAAAAAGTTAAGAATGACCTTACACTTCGTCTCGACTTCTCTTTCAAAGATATTTCAACATTGTTGCGTAAACTTGATTCTATCGAAGATACACAAGCAACATCAGGTAACAAAACTTTGACTGTTAAATTTATGGCAGAGTATGTGTTTAGTTCGAAATTGAACTTCCGTTTCTTCTGCGACCATCAAACCAACCGTCCATATATCTCAACATCATACCCAATGTCGAATATTAACGTTGGTGTAAGTATTAAATTTATGCTGACAAGATAAAAGAGATTAATATGAAACCATTAAAATTTTTGCTTAGTTTAGTTATATTATTCTGTGTGGCGTGTGAGCCTTCTAGTGTAGACCCAAAACCAGATGATAAGGAGGATAAAGATACATTGTCAGTTGCACAATATGGGTTGGAGTATCTTTATGATATGGCGACTTTGGCGCATATAACTATTATTGTAACAGAGGATGATTGGAATGATTTTCTTTCGTATTACGACCAAAATCCGCATAATGAGGAGTATATTCCTGCTTCATTTAAATACGAAAAAAATGGTGAAATTTTTGGATTAGATAGTATAGGTATTCGCTTACGTGGTAATACAAGTCGCAGAAGACCTGAAGGCAATGTAGGCGAACAACATCGCAAGGATAGTGATTGGCATCACGCTCATTTTGGAGTGAAGTTCGACGAATTTGTTGATGACCAAACTTTCTGTACAGCTGACCGTATCTATCTCAAATGGCATAAAGATGATGCAAATTATTGTCGTGAGGTATATTGTTACGATTTATTCCGTCGTTTTGGCGTATGGTCTGCACCAAGAGCATGTTACACACGTTTGAGTATATTTGTTAAAGGTGATGATAAGCCAGTTTATATGGGTGTATATGCGCTTATTGAAGGTATGAAAGATAGTTATTTGCGTAGTCGTGTTGAGGCTGGTAAATATACTACCGAAGATGGATTTTTATGGAAAGCATCGTATGGCGCAAATCTTAGTCCGAGCACTATGACCGACAATAATATGGGAGTAGAAGTGGCAGCATTGAATCCATCTCAGAGCGAGACGTATATGTACGACCTTAAAACAAAGAAAAAGAAACTCACAGAGGCACGTGAACAATTGAAGTCGTTTGTCAACGATATGAATGTATTGAAAAGTGGTAGTGCCGAATTGAAGGCGTATCTCGAATCACGAGTTGATGTAGATCTATTTCTTCGTGCGTATGCTGTGAATGTGGCGGTAGGTATGTGGGATGACTATTGGTGTAATATGAACAATTATTATTTCTATTTTGATAATAATAAGTTTATTTTTATCCCATACGACTATGACAATACATTAGGTACATCAAATATAATGGAAAATTCGGGTACGCACGATCCGTTGAATTGGGGTAGTCTTGGTGGCGACCGTGTGTTGATGCGTAAGGTGATGTCAATACCAGAATATAAAGCACAGTATGTGGCATATCTTAAAGAATTGGCATCTAATCCTGAATATTTCAATTATGAAGGTTCGCTCGCTCGTATTCGTGCTTGGCACAATATGATAAACGAGTATGTGAGCAACGACACCGGTGAAGATATGGCGATAGAAGATAGACCTGCCTCTTGGGGAAATTGCCATTTCTATAGACTTTTTTCAGGGAATGATCAAGGCGGGCGTAATGGAGAAGCCAATTTTTTTAAAACAAAAATTAGAATTATAAACGAATTAAAATAAATGAATTATGCAAAAATCAGAATTTCAAAAGTATGCTACCAAACATCTTGGTATGAATAGTTTAGCATTGGAGCAATATATGGCTTCTAATAGTTATATTTCACCATCAATTCTTGAAGAACGTCAACTTAATGTAACTCAAATGGATGTATTTTCGCGTTTGATGATGGACCGTATAATCTTCCTTGGTACACCTATCGATGATTATGTTGCTAATGTGATTCAAGCGCAACTTCTTTTCCTCGATACATCAGATCCAGGTAAAGATATCTCTATTTATCTCAACTCTCCTGGTGGTTCGGTGCATGCAGGTCTTGGTATTTATGATACTATGCAATATATTGGTTCGGATGTGGCAACTATTTGTACAGGTATGGCAGCATCAATGGCAGCGGTATTGCTTGTTGCTGGCAAAAAAGGTAAACGTTCGGCATTGAAACATTCACGTGTGATGATTCACCAACCAATGGGAGGCATGCAAGGTCAAGCATCTGATATGGAGATTAATTACAAACAAATAATGCTTCTCCGTGACGAATTATATCAAATTATTTCAGACCATTCAGGGCAATCATTCGAAAAAATTATGAAAGACTCTGATCGTGATTATTGGATGACATCGGCTGAAGCTCTCGAATATGGTATGATTGACCAAGTTTTACAACGTAATAAATAGTAGCGAGTATTTAGTAACGAGTAGCAAGAACTTGTTGGTGTTATTTCTCGCTATTCGCTACTAAAAGTCTAAATATCTAAAATATGGCAAAAAGAAATCAAGATGAACCACGTTGTGGATTTTGTGGACGTTCGCAGAGTGAAGTACCCCTATTGCTTACGGGTATAGGGTGTAATATTTGTAGCGAATGTGTAGAGTTGGCATATGGCGTGGTGCAAGATAATGCAAAACAAAAGAAAAGTAAAAAAGGAGGTTTCAACCTCGATATTGAAGATCTTCCTCGTCCACGCGAGATAAAAGAGTTTCTCGACCAATATGTTATTGGACAAGACGAAGCAAAAAAATATCTCTCAGTGGCGGTATATAACCACTACAAACGTATTCTCCAACCAAAAGATAATAACGATGTAGAGATTGAGAAATCTAATATCATATTGGTCGGTCGCACAGGTACAGGTAAAACATTGCTTGCTAAGTCAATAGCAAAAAAACTGCATGTGCCATTCACTATTGTTGATGCAACAGTGTTGACCGAAGCTGGTTATGTAGGTGAAGATATTGAATCTATTTTGACACGCTTACTCCAAGCATGCGATTATGACGTAGAGGCAGCAGAACGAGGAATCGTATTTATTGACGAGATAGATAAGATTGCACGTAAAGGTGATAATCCGTCAATCACTCGCGATGTTAGTGGCGAAGGTGTGCAACAAGGACTCTTGAAACTGCTTGAAGGTTCAGTTGTCAATGTTCCACCACAAGGAGGACGTAAACACCCTGACCAAAAAATGATTCCTGTCAATACTCAAAATATACTCTTCGTATGTGGTGGAGCATTTGATGGTATTGAACGCAAAATCGCACAACGACTCAATACTCACGTTGTAGGGTTTGGTTCAGTAGGACAACAAAATATTATCGACCGTGACAACCTTTTGCAATATATTGCGCCACAAGATTTGAAGTCGTTTGGACTTATTCCTGAAATCATTGGTCGTTTGCCAATTCTTACATATCTCAATCCACTTGATAGAGATGCTCTTTTGCGAATACTTATTGAACCTAAAAACTCAATTATCAAGCAGTATATCAAACTTTTCGCAATGGATGGAGTAGAACTTACAATTGAGGATGATGTGAAAGAATTCATTGTAGATAAAGCAATTGAATATAAACTTGGAGCACGTGGTTTGCGTTCTATTGCAGAGTCGATTATGATGGATGCGATGTATGATGTACCTTCTTCAAAAAAGAAAAAACTTGTTATTACACGAGCATACGCCGAAGAAAAATTATCTCGTGCGCATCTTAATTTACACATAGGAGAATGAGGAAACATTTATGAAAAAAATCATTTTATTATTCTTTGCTGTTTTATTCTTTGCTTCTTGTGAGCAACAGCCGACTTCTTCTGAAGAAGAAGGTGTTTTACCAGGTTTCTTTTCTGTTTCAGAGACAGAAAAGATTCGTTTTTCGAAAGGTAATCTTCAATATCAAGCCTCAACTGATACGTGGCGATTTGCCGAAAATCAGTATGATGTTATAGGGGCTGATAATAGCAATATCTCTAATTCTTATGATGGTTGGATTGACCTTTTTGGTTGGGCAACTTCAGGATATAGTAATTCAATGCCATATCAAACTTCTGATGATATATCAGATTATGGTCCAGAAGACGAATCTATAGCCGAAACCAATTATGATTGGGGGGTATTTGCTAAAATATCAAACGGGGGAAATAGAGTGGGATTGTGGCGTTTGCTTACCAAATATGAGTGGGAATATATACTCAATGTCCGTGAAAATGCTTCAAAACTGTTTGGCGTAGGATGTGTGAATGGAGTAAATGGACTTATTCTATTGCCTGATAGTTGTGTTATTCCAGAGGGGGTGACGTTTAGAGCTGCCGTAGCAAGTGATTCAGGAGCAGAACTATATAGTATAGTCAATGATTTTGATTTAGCAGAATGGACACTTTTAGAAGAGGCTGGTGCGGTGTTTTTTCCAGCAGCAGGAGCACGTTTAGGTACAAGGGTTATGTACACAAGTGTAGCAGGCTATTATTGGACAGAGACAATTTTTGAATACGATGCTAAAAGTGTATATTGTATGGGATTTGATTCAAGTCGTGCAGTATGGGAAGGATTGAGCAATCGCACAAATGGACGCTCTGTTAGATTAGTAAAAATCGGAAACAACTAATTACTATTCACTACTAACCAAATACTTATGTCTGAAAACATTAAACCAAAATTTGATACTTGTTTTTTTGAGCGTTATGCCAAAATAACGTTAGAAACCTTTTTAGGTGATAGGTATTCCAAATTAGTAAATAAGGACAGACCTGATTTGCAAACCGAAGATGATACCATAGGTATCGAAGTTACGCGTGCCTTGAAAGAGTCTAAAGTCGAAGCAATAAAATTGTTGAATGAGATGGCAGTGGCAAAGGTAAAAGATTTACCCGAACTCAACGATAAACGTGCATCAGGGTATGTTTATGGTTTAGTTAATACCAATTCAGTTGGAGCAGAGGAGCATAGATACTGGCTCGAAGCATCACCACTCAAGCGAGTTATTGAAAATAAAGTAAAGAAAGTTATAAATGGTTTCTATGGTAATTTCAAAGAGTTTGGATTGTATATATTCACAAAAGACGATTTAACTGCCAATGACCTAATAGCAGCAATGAAATTAACACTCGAGTTACAAGAAGGCGCAGAATGGCAATTTCAAACCCTCTACATCTCAGAAGTGCAAAACCTTTATGTTTGTGATGTGGCAACGTTATCGTATAAGCAATATCCTATTTCCGAAGAGTTATGTAAGAAATTCTTCATAAATTCAATATAAGTCAAATATTTTTCTTACCTTTGTCGTATATTTATAGTGCATGTTATGAAACGATTATTTTCTTTTTTATTGTTTGTAGCTATTGCTACTACATCTTTTGCCATATCGGTTGGCTCTCCTAATCAGCGTATTAAATTGGTTTTTGACATTAATCTAAAAGATAGTGTGCCATATTACCAAGTCTTTTTTGACGGTAAAGAAGTCATTGCAAAGAGCGAAATGGGATTTTTGCTTGATGGCGATAAGGATTTAAAGCGTGGTTTTTCTCTTAATAGTGTAGATATAAAAGATTTTTCTTCAACGTGGATGCCTATTTTAGGTCAATATGCTGAAATTGAAGATAAATATACTAATTGTGTTGTTAGTCTTATCCAAAATTCAACAGGTCGTACTATGCGTATTGTTTTTAGACTTTATAATGAGGGTATTGCTTTCAGATATGAGTTTGACAAACAAGATAATTTGGGTTATTTCCGTATAGCAGATGAGGTTACTCAATTTGCAATGACAGATGACCATACTGCGTGGTGGATTCCTGGTGCGTATGATTCAAATGAATTTTTCTATACAAAGAGTAAATTGTCTGATATAGATGCAACTAAAGTAGATGGTTCGGGCATTGGTACAAATCAAGTATTTGATAAAAATGCAGTGCAATCGCCAATTATGATGAAAACGTCTAAAAAGCTGTATTTGAATATATTTGAAGCAGCGTTGGTTGATTATCCAGCTATGCATTTGCTTTATAATAAAAAGAAAAAAACTTTTAATGCGGCTTTGGCTCCAACTCCAATTGAGGGAGTGAAAGCTTTTATGCAAACGCCTTGTAATACGCCATGGCGTACGATTTTCATAACTGATGATGCTCGTGAAATCTTGGCTTCGAGTATGATTTTGAATCTTAATGAACCTTGTAAAATTGAGAATACAACTTGGATTAAACCTATTAAATATGTAGGTATTTGGTGGCAAATGCACGCTCCTGGTCAAGGTGCTTGGAATTATGCTGATATGCCAAATATTAAATTGGCAGAAACAGATTGGTCTAATTTGACTCCAAATGGGCGTCACTCTGCAACAACCGAAAATACTATGCGTTATATTGATTTTGCTGCAGAGCATGGTTTTGACGCAGTATTAGTTGAAGGATGGAATGTTGGTTGGGAAGATTGGGCTGGTCAATGGAAAGAAGAGGTGTTTGATTTTGTTACTCCTTATCCTGATTTTGATGTAAAAAAAGTTACTGCTTATGCAAGATCTAAGGGAATAGAACTTATTATGCATCACGAAACTTCGGGTTCAGCAACTAATTATGAACGTTGTATTGATGAGGCTTTTGATTTTATGGAAGAGTATGGCTATAATTCAGTTAAAACAGGTTATGTAGGTCGTATTATTCCTCGTGGCGAATATCATGATGGACAATGGATGGTGAATCATTATAATCGTGTGCTTGAGAAAGCTGCTGATCGTAGAATTATGGTGAATGCGCATGAGCCAGTGCGTCCTACGGGTTTGAGTCGTACTTATCCTAATCTTTTAGCATGTGAGGCTGCTCGTGGTAATGAGTTTAATGCTTGGAGTGTAGGAAATCCTCCTTCTCATGAAATAGATTTAGCATTTACTCGTCTTCTTGGTGGAGCAATGGATTATACTCCAGGTATTTTCGAAATAAAAATGGATTATTATCAATCTGGCAATCCTTGTCAAATTCACACAACATTAGCAAAACAATTGGCTTTGTATGTAACAATGTATAGTCCATTACAAATGGCTGCTGATTTGCCTGAAAATTATGAACGTTATATGGATGCATTCCAATTTATTAAGGATGTGGATGTAGATTGGCTTGATACAAAAGTGCTTGAGGCAGAACCTGGTGAATATATTACTATTGCTCGTAAAGGGAAAAAATATGGACAATGGTTTGTTGGGGCTATTACTGCTGCAAAAGCACGTAAAGCAGTTATTGATTTTTCTTTTTTACAACCAGATGTTAAATATATAGCTACAGTGTATGCTGATGCAAAAAATGCTGATTGGCAAGAAAATCCAAAGGCTTATACAATAACTAATTATATAGTTACAAATGAAACTAAAGCTAAAATTCAATTAGCAGCAAGTGGTGGATGTGCAATTTCACTTAAAGTTGCAACAACTGAAGATTTAGAAAAAAAATATAAAAAATTGTAATATGTTAAACGGGAAGAAAATTATTTTAGGAATATCAGGTGGTATAGCTGCCTATAAATGTGGTGAATTAGTTCGTCAATTCATTCAAGCTGGTGCAGAAGTGCGCTGCGTTACAACACATAATGCTTTGGAGTTTGTTACTCCGGTTACACTTCAAACGCTTTCACGTAATAAAGTTTATACTGAAGTATTTGAACCTGTTGGGGTATGGAATCCTGAGCATGTAAGTCATGCTGATTGGGCAGATTGTATGGTGGTTGCACCTGCTACGGCTAATATTATTGGTAAATTTGCAAGTGGTATTGCCGATGATGCGTTGTCAACTACATTCTTGGCATTTGATAAGCCTGTGTTTATTGCTCCAGCGATGAATACAAAAATGTATGATCATCCTATTGTTCAACGTAATATGGATATTTTGAAGGGTATAGGCGTAGAATTTATTGAACCAACAGAAGGTGAATTGGCTTGTGGTGTAGTTGGTAAAGGTCGTATGGAAGAGCCTGAAAACATTGTTGCCTATTTAAATAATAAACTATGAAAAAAATATTAATCACTGCGGGTCCTACATACGAAAGAATAGACCCAGTGCGCTTTATTGGTAATTATTCTACAGGTAAAATGGGATTTGCTCTTGCCGAGGCATGTGCTGAGGTGGGGTATGATGTGACATTGATAGCAGGTCCAGTTCAGATAAATATATCGGAAGAGTGGCGCGATAAAATTCATCGTATTGATGTTGAGAGTGCAGGGCAGATGTATGAGCAAGTGATGAAATATTATCCAGAAATGAATGGTGCAATATTGTGCGCAGCAGTGGCTGATTTTACTCCGATAGTAGTGGCAAATCAAAAGATTAAGCGAGAGGGAGATAATATGATTATTGAACTCAAACCAACTCAAGATATTGCGGCTTCGGTGGGGAAAATTAAGCGTGAAGACCAATTTCTTGTAGGTTTTGCGTTAGAAACAAATGATGAAGAGGCGCACGCTTTGGGTAAGATGCGACGTAAGAATTTTGATTTTATCGTGCTTAATTCATTGAATGATAAGAATGCTTGTTTTGGTTATGATACCAATAAGATAATGATTTTAAAAAATACGGGCGAGAAATTGATGTTTGACCTCAAACCCAAGAAAGAGGTAGCGAGAGACATTGTTAAAGAATTAGGAATTTTTGCGATAAGCGAAGGCAGAACCAAGCTCTGCTTGAGTTATGCTGAGCGAAGCAAAAATCACGACTGAAAGGAGTAATTAACAATTAAGAATTAATAATTAAGAATGAAAAAGATTGTGACTGTATTATTGTGCATTGTGCATTGTGCATTGTGCATTGAAATAGAGGCTCAGGAGTTGAATTGTAATCTTACAATCAGCGCACCACAAATAGAGGGTACGAATAAGCAAGTGTTTCAAACGCTTGAGAATGATTTGAAAGCGTTTATGAATTCATATCGTTGGACCGATTTGATTTATGCTGATAATGAGAGAATTGATTGTAACATAATGATTGTGGTAGCCAGTGTTGAAGAAGACAAGTTTACTTGTGAATTACAAGTTCAAGCGTCGCGTCCAGTGTATGGGTCGTCTTATACAACTAATTTGTTGAATGTTCGCGATCAAGAGTTTATCTTTACATACAAAGAATTTGATCCGATAGATATAAATAGAAGTACATTTGAATCAAATCTTACAGCAGTAATGGCATATTATGCCTACTTGATTATAGGGTTTGATTTGGATTCTTATAGTCGTTTAGGAGGTCAGTCTGCATTTGCTACAGCCGAGCAGATTGTGAATATGTGTCAGTCTCGTAGTGATGATTCAGAATCAAAAGGTTGGAAAATGGAGTTGGGTTCACAACGTAATCGTTATTCTATTATTAGTAATATTATGGACGATAGATTCAAACCTTTGCGCGAATTTTACTATGAATATCATCGTTTAGCACTTGATAATATGGCAACTAATGTGGATAACGCACGAGCTAAGATAGCTGAAAAAATAAGTATATTGCGTGATTTGAATCGCCAAAATCCAAGTGCTCCATTTATTATTACATTTCTTGATGCAAAAAATGATGAACTAATTAATATCTTTGCCAAAAGAGGCTTACCAGATGAGAAAAAGTTGGTGCATGAAGTTTTGACCGCAGTAAATCCAACATTGTCGAATCGTTATGATGAAATTTTGAAATAGGGGGGAATATAAAAAAAAGAAGAGGGTGTATCAAAATAGGTACACCCTCTTTTTTTTGTTGCCCTCGGATTACTCGATGCCAGAGGCTTTGTTGTAGTACGAAGAGAAAGCTGCGCCACGAGCGGGTTTCCATTTGCCGTTAGAGGCATCGGCGGTTGCTTGCCATTCCTCTTTCTTTTCGGGGTCAGCCATGTCGGCTGCGGCTTGCGAGGTGGCGGTAGCGGAGCGTTCACGCACTGCGGGCTGAGCTGCGGGAGGGTCTTTCTTCGAGTGTTCTACTTCCCAAGCGTGGGTAGCACCATAACGTTGTGAGAATACGAGGTTGTCGTCTTTGTCGAGTTTGCCAGATACTCCTTCGAATGGAGCGGCGAGATTGAATTTTGCCATAATAATAAGATGGGTTTTTCTAGCGAAAATTGTAGGGACGTACGGCTCGTGCGTCCGTTTGTTACGCATTTCGCTGGGTTAATAATAGATTTAGTTAGTAGTGAGCAACGCCGAAGGCGTGACAGAATACAGACGGGGGTGCAACCCCCGGTAGAAGTATCCCCCCACCATAAAACCCCGAAGGGGTGACAGAGTCATCTGCGTAAGATTTTTTTATATATTATCGTTGCAACTAATAATATCAAGATGATTAAAAGAAATATGTTTATTGTTTTCGATTGAGTTAGTTTTTGTTTGCATATTTTATCTTGTACCACTATTGTGTCCGAGCGGATGTGGTGAGTGTAGGGTAGATATACCGTGTCGGGTCGGAGAGTGATGCGTAGGGTGCTGGTGGTCTCAGTTTCATGTCGAGAGATATTTACGCCTCGTGTCGAGCGCACCGATGTCGTGCTTGCGATATTCTCCCCCTGTTTTAGGGGGAGTCCCGCAGGGGAGGGGGTCAAATTTGCACTCTGTAATCTGTACTCTGTAATCTCAATAGTGTCCGCCCCCACAGCCACAGGCATCACCTTTTCCTCAATACGTTCCACATGCGCCACTGACACAGGTTTTTGCATCGAACACGAACAAAATATAATAATGAGTAAAATAAAACGAATCATAATAATATGTAACTTAAAACCTGTCTTTTTCCCGCCAAGATGAAACTTTAGTTTCAGCGAGGCGTATGTCATGAAGAAATAAATATTTTATCTTTATGTCTTTCTGTCTGAAAAAATGTGTCTTTCTGTTTAAAAAAAATGTAATTTAAAACCTGTCTTTTTCCCGCCAAGATGAAACTTTAGTTTCAGCGAGGCGTATGTCATAAAGAAATAAATATTCTATCTTTATGTCTTTTTGTCTAAAAAAATTATTCAATCAATTCAGCGATAGTCCGAGCAATAGTAGAAGCAATTTTCCGTCGATGTCGGCGATACTGCTCCACATCCTCTGGCGAGGTACAAAAACACACTTCAAGTATAATAGATTGTGGTGTCAGATGCAACATAGCCAGCCTACGATGTGGCGTTTCTGACTCCGATTTTATACCACGCAATGGAATCTCCAGCGCATCAGCAGTAGCATGCGCCAACCTCGAAGCCATCCTCAATTCCAACTCCGTAGCATCATCCGATACGATAGTTTCCGTGCCACGTGCTTGAGGATTTCCATGCGCATTAAAATGCAAGTCAATAAGGAAAGTTTCTTCCCCTTCCAGATTTTCAGGCTTAGCGAAGCGTTCCAGACTATCCGTTTTTTGTATAGCAGAGCTCCCATCCAAATGCACTCCTAATACAGGGGAGGAATACGTGAGGTTCGCGATATTGTCCCCCTGTTTTAGGGGGACGAGCGGAGCGGAGGGGGTTAAAGCATCTTCCGTGTTATCCGTGAGTTCCGTGTGCAATATATTATCCGTGTGAGATAAAACATCCGTGTGCAATATATCCTCCGAGAGAGCCTTCGTCAGCAACTTCAGCGACGCCCTATCATCATCCATCAGCACCACAAGTCCATATTTATTAGTCAAAATTTCAGCCACACGATTTCGAAGCCAGATATTTTCAGCACCCTCATCGAATTGGGTGGTGGCGCATTGAGCACCCGTGTTCGGACCAGTATGTCCAGCAGTTAAGATTATCATGTTTTTTAATTAACAATTAAGAATTAACAATTAAGAATTGCCATGCGGCATTTACTAACTAATTCTTCATTCTTAATTTTTAATTTTTAATTTAATGAAGAATTACACTGCAAAGTTACAACATCCCCAAACCCCGCTGACTGTTTCTGACTGTTTAAGTCAGTTTTGACTGTTTAATGTTGTTTACTCCCTCTGGTCGTGAACCTACTGCGTCGCTTGGCAAAAATTAAGCAAGCTTATCTTTGCTCTCGCTCCTTGTAGGTTTATTGTGGTATAAAACAAAAAAATAGACACAAAAAAAGCCACCTCACAGCTTGTGTGAGATGGCGGATGTATAAAAAAAACATGTACCCGAAAGTGGCTTTTCGGGTACATATCAAATTTATTTTAGACCGATAAAATCGCTTAGTGGTCGAATTTTTGCTACGTTTGTGTAGGCTCGTTGTTGTAGGTTTACTTGTTGGTTAAACTGAATAGGGTTGTTTGCTTCGAATCGTAGTACTGCGTAGTAAGGTGCATTTTCGGCAGTGAAACCTAATGTTTGTAGATTTTCGGCAGTCCAGATTTGAAAGCCTGGTTTGGATAGTTTGAATAGTTGGGCGTTTTCGCCATTGGTGTGTAGCAAGATATATCCTAAACGTTCGAATCCTTTTTGTACGAGCAATGAGCCTTTGCTGTCGCCAGCACGAAGATAGCACATGCCTTTTTCAATCATCAGTTCATAATCTTTTGTACGAGCATGGTTTACTAAAACAGTGGTTTCTTCGGGTGTTTCGCGCATTTTTTTGAGTAGCTTTTGCGCTTCTATTGGGTTGTTTAATACCTCTCTACGGCGTTTGCTTAATTCTATAAAATTACTATCTTGCTCTATTCCTATAAAATTGCGATTGAGTAGATTGGCGGCTATGCCTGTTGTACAACTGCCTGCAAATGGATCGAGTATTGTATCTCCCTCATTGGTAGATGCTAGGATAATGCGGTAAAGTAGTCGAAGAGGTTTTTGGGTTGGATGTTTACCACAAGTTTTCTCCCACATACCAACGGCAGGAATGCGCCATACATCAGTCATCTGAGAACCACCATTGAGTTGTTTCATAACTTCGTAATTGAACTTATGAGGTTTCTTTTCGTGTTTTCGAGCCCAAATTATTAATTCAGTAGAAAAATTAAAATAACGGCAAGAAAGATTAGGTGGTGGATCTGATTTTTGCCATGTAATGACATTCAATATCTTATATCCTAATTCTTGTAAACAACGTTGTACGACAAAAATATTATGGTGTGTGCCTGAAATCCAAATTGTGCCATTATCTTTAAGTTTTGATCGACAAAGAGAGAGCCATTGTTTGTTGAATTGATAAATATGTTCAGGAGTTCCACCTTTGTCCCAATCGCCTTTATTAACACAAACTTGCTTACCACTTTGCACACTAATTCCACCATTACTTAAAAAGTATGGTGGGTCAGCAAAAATGGCATCGATAGAGTTATTTTCTATCTCTTTTAACATCTCCATGCAATTGCTATGCAATAGAGTAAAGTTTGGATACGTATAGTGAGTGTGCATTAATTATTCTATAATGCGGAAACGTGCTGATTTTACGAGGCGAATACTATTATAATCACTAATATTTGCAAATTCGTATTGCCAAATGTAAAATATAGTTTCGCCATCTATAAATCTGCGTTCGAAAAATAAAGGATATACTTTCTTTGTTGTATTTAATTGCCATTGCCTAAATGGAAAATACAACTGACGAATTATCGTATCTGTTGCATTAGAGTTTTTTGCTTCTATCAAAACAATAGAATCTTTACCTTCATATCCCGCATCTACTTCCGTTTGTACACTTTCAGAAGTTAATTGTTGATGTCCAACATTAAAAGAAAATTTTGGAGTGTATTTTCTGCCTCGTATTGTTAGTACTAGCGTTGGATCTTGCATAAATGTTCTTATTAAGGAATTAGCATATGCAAAATCTAAGTATTGCATTTCTGAGTCTCCCACTTTAGAACTTTCTAATTTAAAGTCTAATTTACTATTATAATTTTGAATCGGCGTTGTTATATCTGGGATATCTACATATCCTTCTCCTTTTACAATATAATACACTCCATTATGTTTAGGTAAAATAAATAAATTATTATCTCTAAACACTTTAGGTCGATCTGCACGTGTATCTTGCTTGCATAAGATTCGAACTTCTTTTTCTGCTGTACGTTTAAAATCTTGACACGAACGCTTTATTTGTTCTGCTTCGAGAACAAATGGACCTTGAGAAAAGTCGTGTTGCGCCATTCTCGTATCATCAAATATTTTTTTCCATGATATGTCAGATGCCATAATTATATATAGTTTCTAATTAATAATTCGGTTAATTTTCCTCTTTTTTCGGGATTTGCATTAATACTTCTTGATGCTAAAACTCGTTCTATTTGATATTGCATATATAGGTCATCAAAGAATTTATCTTGACAATCAGAATTGCTAAGCATAAATCTATATCCTGCGTCTTGAACCTGGTCGCAGAAGTCCTTTAAGCGTTTTTGTGCTATATCGTTGAATGCTTCTTTTGTGTAATCATTGAAACTACTTGTTGCATTTAGAGGGCGATATGGGGGATCGAAATAGAAAAAGGCATTTCCTGTTGCGTGATTGAGAGTTTGAGTGTAATCACCTGTTAGGATTTCTACTTTTTGCAATAATTCGCTATCGGCAAAAATCGTGTTTGCATCGCAAATTGTAGGTGTTGTGTAACGACCGAATGGAACATTGAAAAGTCCTGATTTGTTTACACGATATAAACCATTAAAACATGTACGATTAAGGAAAAAGAAGAGTGTAGTATTACGAATAGGGTCGAGATTTTTTGTATTAAACTCAGCGCGCATAAGCATAAAAAATTGCTTTTTTGCATCTTCTGATTGTAACAAGTAATACTCTTTTTGGATTTCTTTCAACGAATCAACTAATAATTGAGGTGAATGTTTAACTACTTTATAACAAGTAGTTAAATCTTCGTTAATGTCGTTGATAACAGCCGACTGTATATTGGAGTGTCGTTGTAACATGTGGAAGAGCATTGCTCCTCCGCCCACAAATGGCTCAATGTAAGTGACATTCTCCCATTGGTCAAAGTCAGCTGGAAGCTTTGCTTCAAGTTGGTCAATGAGTTGGGTTTTACCACCTACCCATTTGACAAATGGTTTCGCTTTCATTGTGTTTTTTTTATAAATTTATTTTTGCAAAGATAATAAAAATAATTCATAAAGCATAATTCATAAAGCATAATTTTCAATTTTGAATACACACTGTGAGTGGGTATTGTTTTTGAATGTTTCGTAGGGTGCAGGTTGCTTGAGGGTTGTTGTTGGGTAGTACACACTGTGAGTGGGTGTTTTTTAGTTAGGAGTTAGTAATTGCTAAGAGATTATATGATTAGTCTCATTTGTCTCATTTGTCTCACTTGTCTCACTTGTCTCACTTGTCTCATTTGGTGTTTTGTGAGACAAAGGGTGTGTTGTTACTAAAAAAAATACGCGTACATTATTAATAATATTTATATATAGGTGTATTATATATTTTTTCTAATAGTCTCATAAAATAGGATGTGAGATTTGTGAGACTTTTGAGATTTATGAGATTTATTACTCCCTTCGGTCGTGATAGTTACTATGCTCGGCATAATGAGTAAACTCCTTCTGCTCTCGCTTATCGTAACTATTACTCCCTTTTAGTCGTGATAGTTACTATGCTCGGCATAATGCAAATAAATTTGCCTTCTGCTCTCGCTTATCGTAACTATTACTCCCTTTTAGTCGTGATAGTTACTATGCTCGGCATAATGCAAATAAATTTGCCTTCTGCTCTCGCTTATCGTAACTATTACTCCCTTTCGGTCGTGATAGTTACTATGCTCGGCATAATGCAAATAAATTTGCCTTCTGCGCTCACTTATCGAAATTATTCTACTTGGATGCTACCAACAACTAGTGCGAGTGAGCGGATTTCGGATTTGCGAAGTGTGAATGGTGCGTAGTCGGGATTGTCGGAGTGGCAGAGGATGAGTTCTTCATCGTCGGATGGGCGAATGCGTTTGACCATTGGTCCTTCTTCGGAGTCGATGACATAGACTTTGCCACACTGGATGTTGCGTGATTCGCGAACTCGACGACACGCTAAAATGTCGCCATTGGCATAGGTGGGATACATGGAGTTGCCTGTTACGCGAATCAAAAACTCGGCTCCTGCATCGACAAGATATGGTACAACCATTTGGTCGCACTCGTTGATGTTGATACCTTCGGCATCGACTCCATTCCAACCTGCTACGGCTGACACTGGGAGGAGAGGGAGAGAGAATTGAGAATTGAGAATTGAGAATTTTTTTGAACGTGTATTATTGTTACAATATTGTTCGACATCTGCCATTGTAGATAAATTGACAAATGGGTCGTTTTTTTCCATCAAGCCCTCGCCGAGCATTATCCATTCGAGCGAGATTTGTGGATAGTTTTGCGCAAGTCGGGCTACGACTTCGGTGCTAACATTGAGTCTGCCTGATAGAGTTTCTGATAATTTGGTAGGTGTGATGAACAGTTTATTCGAAATTTCGAATTTTGTTTCGGCATATCCTCTTTCAAGTAGGTAAAAAATAGCCTCATTGAACCTCTTGTTTATCAAACTTTTATCCATGATTTTGAAAAATAGTTGAAAAATGAGTTGAAAAATATTTGGTCACAATTGCAATAGTTCGTAACTTTGCATCGTAAAAATCGAATAAGAAATTTGTGTCTTTTCGAAATTTTCGGCAAAGTTACGAATTTTACTAATATAAACTACTATTTATTAACTATTTTTAACTAAAAACAATAAAGACAGAATAACATAAGAACAAAAATCGATATAATGTTAAAGGAAAAACGATAAAAATTATGTCGTTATGTTCTTTTGTCTTCTAAAATCAAAATTATTATGACTAAAAGAACTAAATCTATTGCGGACGTTGAGAGTCCGGAGCAAAGGGAAATTGCGGTTGCTGTTGCTAACTATGCATTGAAATCGGCTGCGTTGACACAGGGGAATGTGTCGCTCAACCAGGACTTAGTGGAGACTCGCGACCGACACGAAGCAGAACTGAAAACGCTGAAACCTGAACGCGACACTGCGCTATCGGCTGTGCAACAAATCGCTGAATCGAATCGTAAGAAATTGTTTCGCTCGACGAAATGTTTGCGAACATCGTTTGGTGTGGTGGGTTTTCGTAAAAATCGAATGACTTTTACGTTCAAACCTGGCGAAACGATGGAAACGGTGTTGCAGAAATTGAAAATGCGTCGTCCTGACCTAATCGTAACAAAAGAGGTGGTGTCGAAAAATCGGTTGTATGCGGCGAGAAATGATGAGGGTTTCCGTCAGCTTATGGATGAGGTGGGAATTCAGATTAATGAGGATGAGAAATTTTATATTAAGTTGAATGATTAATTATTCAGACAGAATGACAATTTTTTAGACATAAAGACATAAGAACATAATTTTCTCTTTTGACATACGCTTTGCTACACCTATGGTGTATCTCAGCGAAAAAAAGACAGGTTTTTAATTTTTTAGACAGAATGACATAATGACAAATTTTATTACTCTTAACATGTGCATCGCTAAAAACTAAAGTTTTTATCTCTACAAAAAAATGACAGGTTTTTAAGTTACATTTATTAATATGTCTTTTTGTCTAAAAAAACAAAAGAATGATTTATGACTTTTGCAAAGAAATGGGAGGGGATGTTGCCCTCGATATTGAATCTTATTATACGGAATGCTAAGTCGGATGCCGATGCTGATATGATGACGCTGGCGACTTTGGCTTCGATGTCGGCGTGTTTGCCGAATGTGCAGGGGTTGTATGACAACCGTGTGGTGTACCCGAATTTGTTCCTCTTTATCTCGGCACCTGCTTCGGCTGGTAAGGGTCGATTGATGATGGTAAAAAAGATTGTTGAGCCGATTCATCGCGAATTGCGCCAGGCGTACAATGATGAGTTAGCCCAATTTCAACAAGAGATGGAGGAGAAGGGTAAAACGATAAATGTGGATGTGAAAGTGCCTCAAACTATGCTGTTTATGCCAGCCAACTCGTCGTCGACTGCGCTCTATCAGACACTGCACGACTGCGGTGGGTCGGGGTTGATATTCGAGACCGAAGCCGATACGCTAGCGAATATGTTGAAGCAGGACTACGGCAACTTCTCCGACGGACTGCGCAAGGCATTTCACCACGAAATGGTGAGCTACATGCGACGCAAAGAGCGCGAGTGGGTGGAGATAGAGGATCCACAACTTTCGGTAGTGCTAGCAGGTACTCCACGACAAATACTCAACCTGATACCCGATGCCGAAAATGGTTTGTTTTCGCGATTTATAGTGTTACGAATGAGTCTTAACGAAATGTGGAAAAACGTGTTTGCTACGGAGGTGGGGTGTGAGTCCGACGATGAAGTGTTTGCCGAATTCGGACGTAGATTTTTTCGTTTCTATAAGCATCTGTGCGACCTAGATGGCGAGATAAAATTTGTCCTCACTCGTGCACAGGAGGAGCAATTTAATCATCATTTTGCACAACTGCAAGCGGGTATGATTGACCGTGAGGGCTACGACATGGTGGCATCGGTGCGCCGATTGGGATTGATAACATTTCGATTGGCAATGATACTGAGCGTGTTGCGCCTCGAAGGTGAGGAGATTGACTCGTGTAGGCAATTGATTTGCTCTAGTGAAGATTTTGACGTAGCAATGGAGATGACCAAAGCACTAGTGACGCATGCAGTGGAGGTGTATCACGAAATGAGCGAAAATGCAGAAAACGCAAATGCGCAAGTGGGTGTGAAATTGACGCATAAGCGCGAATTGTTGTGCCGTTTGGAGTCTAAATTCGCGCTAGCCGATGCAATTGTCATCGGACGAGAAATGAATTTAAGCGAACGAACAATAAATAGCTACTTGCGTGAGATGGTGGCGGAAAATATAGTAAAAAGAGTGAAGCATGGAGTGTATGAAAAGAATTTATAAATCAGATTTGGCGCGTGCGGCGGGGGTGTCGATGTCAACTATGCAACGATGGTGCCGTGAGCATCAGGCTGAACTTACCGCCCGATTTACACCCTCGAGGGCGAAGATTTTGCATCCGCTGGCAGTGAGATATTTGTGTGAGCATTATTGTATCGAGTTGCCAGAGAAGTAGAGAAGTAGAGTATAGAGCCTCTCAATCTTATGTGGATTGGGGGGCGTTTGATTTTTGAAATTCATTTTTCGGACTCTTGTATAAATGGATTTTTTTTTGTATCTTTGCACTTTATCAATGCATAATGTACAATGCATAATGCACAATTATGAATTTAATTTATAAAATGATATGAAAGAGACTGTTGTAAGTGGTATTCGCCCTACGGGCAATTTGCATTTGGGTAATTATTTTGGCGCTGTGAAGAGTTTTTTGCAGATGCAAAATGACTATAATTGCTACTTTTTTATTGCGGACTGGCACTCGCTCACTACGCGTCCGAAACCTGAAAATATTGTGAATAGTGCACGCACGATTCTTGCGGAGTATTTGGCTTGTGGCCTCGACCCTGAGAAATCGACTATATATGTGCAAAGCGACGTGAAAGAGGTGTTGGAACTATACCTTTTCCTCAATATGAATGCTTATCTTGGCGAGTTGGAGCGTTGCACTACGTTCAAAGAGAAGGCACGTAAACAACCTGACAACGTGAATGCTGGATTGCTCACTTATCCTACACTCATGGCGGCGGATATTTTGCTTCACCGTGCTGTGAAGGTGCCTGTGGGTAAGGACCAAGAGCAAAATATGGAGATGGCACGTAAGTTTGCTCGTCGCTTTAACACGATGTATGGTGTGGAATTCTTCCCAGAGCCTCAGAACTTCTCACTCAGCGAAAAAGCTGTGAAAATCCCTGGTCTTGATGGTTCGGGCAAGATGGGCAAGTCGGAAGGCAACTGCATCTACTTGATGGACGATGAGGCTACAATCAAGAAAAAAGTGATGAAGGCGGTGACTGACCAAGGTCCGCAAGAGCCTAATAGCACTCGCCCTGAGGTGATTGAGAATTTGTTTACGTTCCTCAGCATCGTGTCTACGCCTGACACTTATCAATATTTTGACGAGAAATGGAACGATTGCTCGATTCGTTATGGCGACTTGAAGAAACAGTTGGCAGCGGATATTGCGGCATTCAATGCTCCGATACGTGAGCGTTTGGATGAATATATGGCTAACACTGAGTTGTTGGACCGCATTGCTCGTGAGGGAGCTGAAAAGGCTCGTGAGAGCGCAAGAAAAACAATTGATGAGGTGCGCCAAATTATTGGTTTCCGTAGATGATGTTTTTTTAGACAGGAAGACACGAAAATAAAAAAGACATAAGAACATAATAACAAAATTTATTATACCATATTTTTTATGTTTTTCTGTTATTATGTCTTTTAAAAATAAAAAATCATGTTCTCATGTCACTTTTCGCTTCGCTCAAGATTTTTGTTGCGCTCGGCAACTGAAGTAAACTTCGTTGCTCTCGCTTATCACAAAAATTCATGTCTATAAATAGTAAAAATATGAAAAACGGAAATATTGCGGCTTATGTGGGTATAATGATTGCGATGACTGTGTGGTCGTGTTCGTTTTTGTTTACCCAAGAGGCGTTGAAGAGTTTTAATCCAATCACGGTGGTGACGCTTCGCATTGGTTTGGCGACGGCGTTGTTGGGACTATATGGTTGGGTGGCAGGCAGATTGCAGAAGCCACGTAAACAGGATGTGTGGTTGTTTTTGTTGGGTGGTGCGTTTCAGCCGTTTAGTTACTTCATGTGCGAAACATACGGATTGGCGATGACAAGCGCGACGGTAACGTCGGTGGTGATGGCGATGATACCATTGTTTGCTCCACTGGTGGCATGGGTGCTATTGCGCGAGCGAGTGACGTGGATGAATATGGTGGGTATTGTGGTGTCGATGGTGGGTGTGATGATGCTGGTGGTAGAGAAGGGCGATATTAACGTGAGCGCAGGAGGATTGGTGGTGTTGATGGGTGCAGTGATGTCGGCTGCGATGTATTCGACTATATTGCGCAAGATACCAGGTGAATATACAAACGTGAGCATCGTGTTTTGGGTGCATGCGTCGAGTTTGATATTTTTTATACCTACATTCTTGATGTTCGACTTGCAGAATTGGGGTGCGAGAGAGGTGTTGCCGATGTCGGTGATGGCGATTGTGGTGTTGGCTGTGATGGCGTCGGTGGTGTGCTTTGTGTTGTTTTGCTTTGTGGTGCGTAGGATAGGTGTGGCGAGAGCAAATGCGTTCAACAATGTGATGCCAGCAATCACGGCGTTGGCGGTGTGGATGATATATGGCGAGGCTATACCAGCGATGAAGTGGGTCGGCATTGTGATAGTGATAGTGGGACTTTTCGTTTCGCAAGGAGTTGATTTTAAAAGACGATAATAACATAAGAACATAAATTTTTATGTAGTTTTGTTCTTCTGTCTTTATTAAAAATAAACTAAAAAACTAATATATGAAAAAACAGACAATTGCGATAATCGCATTGGTTATTGCACAAATCTTTTGGGGGGCATCGTATTTGATGTCGGATTTTGCCTTAAAGGTATTCCCAGCAGCGATGTTGGTGTCGATGCGTATATCGATAGCAGCCGTGGTGCTTGGCGTAGTAGGCTTATTAACGAGACAATTGCAGAAAATAGAGTTTAGAGATTGGAAATATTTTTTGCTTGCATCTTTTGCAGAACCATTTATTTATTTTCTTTGTGAAGCAGAAGCGTTGAACCATGTGAGTCCAACAATTGCGTCGGTGATGTTGTCGTTCATTCCGCTATTGACCCCAGTGTTTGCTTTCTTCTTTTTGAAAGAGAAGGTTACGTTGATGAACGTGTTGGGTATCGTGATTTCGGTGGTTGGTGTGTTGATGATTATATTGGATGGAGGTAAATTGTCGGCAGATGTGTTGGGTATATTATTGTTGTTCATAGCTGTATTGGCTTCAATTGTCTATACGCTTGTGTTGCGTAAGATACCAGAGAGATATAATACACTCACTGTGGTGTTCTTCATGTTCTGCACTTCGTTGTTGTTTTTCGTGCCAACTATGTTGGTGAGAGAGTTGCCACAAGTGATGACAATCGATTGGGCGGCAGATAATACATGGAACGCCTTTGGTGCAATCGTTGGTTTGGCATTGTCGGCGTCGTGCATCGCATTTTTGTTCTTCTCGTATGGTGTGCGCGCTATCGGTCCAACTCGCGCCAATGTGTTCAACAACATACAACCAGGTGTTACGGCTATATTGGCATGGATTATCGGTGCGGTAACATTGTATCAAACAGCAATTCAATGTGAAGCAATAGATAAATCATTTTTTGAATGTGTGAAAGAGGCCGCTCCAGCATGGATTATGCTTTTGGGCATAGTTGTAGTGATTGCTGGTATGTTTATTTCACAAATGAATGTAAAACAACAAATCTTAAAATTCAAAGTTATTATGTTATCAAAAATTATTAAGGAGGATTATATCGTACAATCGCGTCGTTTTATCGACAATGCAAACAAAATATTGTTGACAGGTCATATTTCGCCTGATGGTGATTCGCTCGGTGCAACACTTGGTCTTTATCATTTATTGAAACAATTGGGCAAAGAGGTGACAGTGATGGTGCCTAACCGCTATCCTTCGTTCTTTGCATGGATGCCTGGTATCGATAAAGTGTTTGTGATGGAAGAAAACAAAACTGAAGCTGTGAAAGTGATTAAAGAGGCAGACTTGATATTCTGCATCGACTATAACACGTTGGACCGTGTGAATGGCATGAAACCGCTCATCGAACAAAGTAAAGCGAAGAAAATCATGATAGACCACCACTTAGACCCTAACATCAACTGCGACGTGGTGATTTCGCACCCAGAGGTGTCGTCGGCAAGTGAGTTGGCTTTCCGTTTCATGTGTCGCATGGGATTCTATCAAGAGGTGTCGCTCGAATCGGCTGAGTGTATCTACACAGGTATGATGACCGACACAGGTGGTTTCACTTACAACTCTAACAACCCTGAAATCTATATCATCATCAAAGCATTGCTCGAAAAAGGCGTGGACAAAGATGCTATCTACAATAAGGTGTTCCATACTTACTCAGAAGACCGTTTACGTTTGTTGGGTTACTGTTTGAACAAGATGGAAATCATCCCTGAGTGCAATGCTGCTATCATCGTGTTGACTCAAGAAGAGTTGCATCGTTTCAATTACAAAGTGGGCGACACAGAGGGCATCGTGAACATACCACTTCAAATCGAAAATGTAAATAAATCTGTTTTGGTTCGCGAAGATAAAACACAAATCAAACTTTCGTTCCGTTCGCAAGGTGACGTGGCAGTAAACACTATGGCAGAGAAATTCGGCGGTGGTGGTCACAAAAACGCAGCCGGTGGCGAAAGTACACAATCAATGGAAGAAACACTCGACAAACTTCGCCGCGTGTTAATCAACGGATAAAATTAAAAAGACAGGAAGACAAGAAAACACGAAAATAAAAAAAACATAAGAACATACTAACAAAATTTATTAAACTATATTTTATGTTCTTCTGTTATTATGTCTTCTAAAGCGAAAAATTATTCATTATTAATTCTTAATTCTTAATTGTTAATTATTCATTATTCATTCTATATATTATGATGGAATTATCAGAACAAGAAGTGATTCGTCGTCAATCGTTAGACGCATTGCGACAAATGGGTATTGACCCATATCCTGCAGCAGAGTATCCAACCAATGCATTCTCGACAGATATAAA
>JAZOUT010000167.1:0-21270 GCA_045658305.1 Candidatus Aphodosoma sp.
AGAAAGAGTTAAGCATAAACGAGAATTGCGTTCTTTGGTATTTCAACGCAAGTTGGAAGTAGTCGAAAAAGCGATGTCATGGTATCAAGAAACTCTTGACATGTATTATATGCTGCAAACAGCATTAAAAGAATATGACAAAGATTGCAACCCTATAACAGTGCAAAAGATACAGGTGGCTTGTATGAAATCCAACAAACTGTTTCAAGAAACTGAAAACCGTTTGAATTCCATTTACCTATACTATGATTTTTCTGATATTGAAAAGAAATATCATGGAAAAGAATCTATGGATTGTATAAATAAATTGTTTACTCTTGTTGCTGAAATAGGGCACAAGATAGCAACAGTTGAACCGTCTGAATTTTCAGAACAATTATGTGCTGCATTGCATGAACAAAGAGTAAAAGCATCTCATATGTTAGCCGACGCTATAGATAATCAAATATATATAATTGCAGAGATTGGGCAGAAATTAAGAACTGAATACAAGAATTATTTAAAATGAACGACAATATTGTATGAAACGCATAAAAATATTCATAAGTAGTGTTCAAAGTGAGTTTGCTGAAGAACGAGCTATGCTTTGTCATTATATCCGAACAGATGTTCTGTTAGGTAAATTCTTTGAGCCATTTATATTTGAAGAAGTTCCTGCTAATGAATATCCTACAAGTCATGTCTATTTGAAGGAGGTGGAGCTTTGCGATATTTACATAGGATTGTATGGTAACCTCTATGGATATGAAGATGAGGTGGGCGTTTCCCCGACAGAACGTGAATATAATTTAGCTGCGGCTCTTCATAAAAGCCGTTTAATATATATCAAGAGTATTGGTGAGGAAAAAAGACATCCGAAAGAGACTGCTTTAATTCGAAAAGTCGAACAAGATATTGTACGTAAAACCTTTGTTGACATTGATGGATTGCGAACTTCTGTTTATGCTTCGCTAATCCGCTACTTAGAGGAAAAGGAATATATCCGTTGGCGACCATTCGATGCATCAAATGACAATGGGGCAACATTAGGAGATTTGGACGAGGATAAAATGAAAAATTTTATCCACATGGCACGTTCAAAGCGTAATTTTCCTCTCCCTGTTGAAACATCGCCGGTATCTCTGCTCACACATCTCGACTTGATTGATGACAAGGGAAGACTTGCCAATGCAGCAGTGTTGCTGTTTGGCAAGAAGCCTCAAAAATACTTTATCACATCTGAAGTTAAGTGCGTACAGTTTTATGGCAATGTGGTAGAAAAGCCTATGCCTGCATATCAGATTTATAGAGGTGATGTGTTTGAACTGGTGGATCAAGCTACGAGTTTTGTAATGAGCCGTATCAATAATTGGGTAGGGACACGGGCAGAAGGAAAGAAAGCCGATATACCTACACGTCCCGAATTGCCTATTGATGCAGTGAAGGAAGCCATCGTGAATGCGGTATGTCATAGAGACTACACTAGTAATGCTAGCGTTCAGATAATGCTGTTCCGTGACAGGTTGGAGGTTTGGAATCCAGGTACGTTGCCATACGGATTAACAATACAAAAGTTACATGGTCCTCATAAGTCTTTACCTGCTAATCCGCTACTGGCTGACCCTATGTATTGGAATGGATATATAGAGAAGGTAGGTACAGGTACGGAAGATATCATCAACAAGTGTCGTGAATATGGGTTGAGAACTCCTGAATTTTATCAAGAGGAGGACTTTAGGGTTGTTATCTGGAGAACAAATGAAGTAGTTAATACACCAGAGTGTACCAAAGGTGTACCAGAGGTGTGCCAGAGTGTGCCAGAGGTGTGCCAGAACGTACAAGACTCTCTCATAAATATAATAAAGTCTAATCCATCTATATCAAGAAACGAACTATCTAAACAACTGAAAATTAGTGTACGCCAAGTGAGGAACATTATAGATCAACTGCGAAAAGAAGGTAAATTAATACGAGAAGGAGGCGCCTATAACGGCAAATGGATTATTGTTGGTAACATATAGTTGTCAATTGACCTAATTATGACTAATTATAACTAAGTATAACTAATTATAACTACAAAAAATTCAAACTATGTATACAACATATCAACATTTTTTGTAACTTTGCATTTTGAATATTAAATCGCTACTAATAATCTATAAATAATGAAACAAAAAATCGAACAACTACACCAAGTTGTAAATTCATGGAACGCTAATTCGCTTGAAGAATTAGAGGCTATACGTATTAAATACCTCAGCAAAAAAGGCGAAATCTCTGAACTTTTCAACCAATTCCGCGAAGTGCCTAACGATCAAAAACGTGAAATAGGTCAACTCCTCAATCACCTTCGCGACACTGCGCAAAATCGCCTTAACGAGCTTAAAGCTGCACTCGAAGCTCAACGCCAAGAGGCTGATAAACTCGACCTCACTCGTACTGCCGAACCTATCGCACTCGGCACACGCCACCCTCTATCGCTCGTTAAAAACGAAATCATCGAAATATTCTCACGCATCGGTTTCACCGTAGCCGAAGGTCCTGAAATCGAAGACGATTGGCACGTGTTCGAATCGCTCAACTTCCCACCTGAGCACCCTGCGCGCGATATGCAAGACACATTCTTCATCGAGCAACACCCTGACATCTTGCTTCGCACACACACATCAAGCATCGAAACTCGCGTGATGACCAAACAACAACCTCCTATCCGCATTCTCGCTCCAGGTCGCGTATATCGCAACGAAGCAATCTCATATCGTGCTCACTGCTTCTTCCACCAAGTAGAAGGTCTCTATGTCGACAAAAATGTATCTTTTGCCGACCTCAAACAAGCCCTCCTCTACTTCGCACGCGAAATGTTCGGCGAAGACACCAAAATCCGTCTCCGCCCTTCATACTTCCCATTCACCGAACCTTCTGCCGAAATGGACATCTCTTGCAACATCTGCGGTGGCAAAGGTTGCCCATTCTGCAAACACACAGGTTGGGTTGAAATTCTCGGTTGTGGTATGACCGACCCTAACGTGCTCGAAGCCTGTGGCATCGACTCTAAAGTATATAGCGGTTACGCATTCGGTATGGGTGTTGAACGTATCACCAACCTCAAATACCAAGTCAAAGACCTCCGAATGTTCTCCGAAAACGACGTACGATTCCTCGAACAATTCAAATAAAAAATTAAAGGCAGAATAACATAAAAACAAAAATAATAAATTTTTTATGTTATTTTGTTCTTCTGTCTTTTTAATAGATATGATTAAACTCTACGACGAAAACCCTAACCAAAATACTATCAACAAAATAGTAGAGGTTTTGCGCAATGGTGGAGTAATTGTTTACCCTACCGACACGGTATATGCCCTCGGTTGCGATATTTTTCAAACTCGTGCAGTCGAAAAAATATGCAAAATCAAAGGCATCGACCCTCATAAAGCGCAATTTTCTGTCATGTGTTCTTCATTAAGCGACATCAGCGAATACACCAAAATGGATAATGACACGTTCAAACTCATTCGCCAAAACACTCCAGGTGCATTCACTTTTATCCTAAATGGAAATAACAAACTACCACGCTTAATCAAAGAACGCAAAACCATAGGCATCCGTATTCCCGACCGCAATATTGTACGCACTATAGTAGAAAATCTTGGAAATCCAATACTTACAACTTCATTCCGCGACATGAATGCCGAAATTGAATACGAAACCGACCCCGAACTAATCGAAGAAAAATATGGTTCACTCGTTGATTTAGTCATCGACGGAGGTATAGGAAATACAGAAGTATCAACCGTAGTAGATTGTACAACTGACGATTTCGAAATCATCCGCCAAGGTATAGCTGAACTTAAATAAAAACAAACTCACTATAACTCAACACATTAAACATTATTACAAAAAATCTTGAAAATAAAACACCTATTTCAATTATTTTTTGTATATTTGCAACGTTTTATGAATAACTAAAAAATAAAAAATAATATGAAATTAGCATTCCGTACTCTTTTGGTAATTGCCATTTGTGCAATGAGTTACATCTGCGTAACAAGTATCACTGTTCCAATCGAATTTGAACAAGAACAAGCAAAACGTGAACAACAAATCATCAAAAAACTTGTTGACATTCGTAAAGTTCAAATCGAATATCAAAAACAAAACGACCATTTCTGTCCAAATGCAGACTCTTTGGTTCACTTCATCCTCGAAGGCAAACTTCCTGTAGTACTCAAAGAAGGTGTTCTTTCTGACGAACAACTCAAAAATGGTCTTACTGAGAAAAAAGCTATCGCTATCATCAAGCGTGGCAACCAAAAAGAAATCATCGCTAACGGTCTCGAAAACTTCCGTCGTGATACTACTTACGTAAGCGTTTACGAAACTCTTCTCGCTAAAGACTATACTCAAGAACAAATCGCTGACCTCGTAGTGATTCCTTTCTCTAACGGAACTAAATTCCAATTCGATACTATAACTTATGTAAGTGCTGCATCAGGTCTTCCTACTCCACTATTCGAAGTATCTGCTCACTACGACACTTACCTATCTGACCTCAACCATCAACAACTCATCAACCTTAAAGACAAACAAACAAAAATGAATCGTTTCAATGGTCTTAAAGTTGGTTCAGTTGTAGAACCTAACAACAACTCTGGTAACTGGGAGTAATTCAATGCACAATGCGCAATGCATAATGCACAATTAAATCAAATTTAATGAGTAACTCTATAGATTTTATAGCAACAAATTTCGCTGCTAATCTATCTGATACATATAGTATATCCATCAGGCAGCTTCCTGATGGATATCGTTTTTATATAACTGACAACAACAGCATTACCGTAGCAATCAAAGATATAGCAACAGAACATATCACTTCACAATTTCTAAAAGACGAACCTCTACTACAACTCAACTATCGTTCTGCTACATACATTGGATACGGACCTTTTGCTCTAATACCAAAGTCATTGGTTATCGATGAAAACTATACCGCTTTCCTACCTATAGAAAATAATTTACGCCATCGTGCTAAAACTATAGTAAATCCTCTCAACGACGACATTCTCGTAGCATCATACTCCAACCAATGGACTATGCCTAACATAAAATGTCGTAAACATCATGAAATAGAACTACTTGCCTCTATGGCTCTAAATTCTCCCACACCAAATTCTATGTGGGCTGAAATAACATCACAACACATAAATATCGTTGTCATCTGCAATCATAAACTACACCTCGCAAACACATATCCTATTACATGCGACAACGATGCAGCCTACTACATCCTCGCTTGCTATCAACAACTAAACCTCTCTCAAGAAGAAGTGGAACTCAACATAATGGGCAATCTACTCAACATCAACCCTACCCCGTTCTTAACTGAATACATCCGCCACATCAACTCACTAAAACCTCAAAATTGGAACGCCGAACTACCCAACCAATATGCCCTACTCTTCACTCTACAAACAACTCAAATATAATTAAAACAAAATTCATAATACAATTAAAATAGACCCAACATTAGATTTTCTTTTTTAATTATGAATTATGAATTATGAATTATGAATTAATTATGCGTATAATCAGCGGACGCTTCAAAGGTCGCCGTTTCGACCCACCAAGCAATATCACAGCTCGACCAACTACCGACTTTGCTAAAGAGTCACTATTCAACCTTATCAACAACGAAATGGACATCGAAGGCATCACTGCTCTCGATCTATTCTCTGGTACAGGTTCTATCAGCTATGAGTTGGCTTCGCGCGACGCACTACATATCACAGCCATCGAAATGAGCGAAAAACACATTAGTTATATACGAAAGATGTGTTCGGATCTCAAAATTAACAATATTCGCGTGATGCGACAAGACGTATTTCGCTATCTCACCTCTACTCAAACATCATTCGACTTCATATTTGCCGACCCACCTTACCAACTCGAGAACATTGCCGACATACCCGACTTAATATTCAAGCACAACCACCTCAACCCCGACGGACTTCTAATAGTAGAACATGGTGCAAAAACATCATTCGAAAACCACCCAAACTTCGTCGACCACCGCAATTACGGCAACGTACACTTCTCTTTCTTCCGCACACTTGAATATAAAAACAACATTTAAATAAAAAGACATAACAACATAATAACATAATTTATGTTTTTCTGTACTTCTGTCTTATAAAAAAATATGAAACATCAAGTACCTGTACAACTTAGATTTAATGATACAGATGCTCTCGGGCATGTAAACAACTCAACATATTTCAGTTTCTACGACCTCGGCAAAAGCGAATACTTCGCTGCCGTACGTGGCAACGACAACTTCTTCTCTCAAAAAGTTGATATCGTAGTGGCTCACGTGGAGGTTGACTTCATCGAACCTATATTCTTAACCGACCGCATCGCTGTCGAAACTGGCGTATCACATATCGGCACTAAGAGCCTAATTCTCGAACAACAAATAGTTGACCTCCGCACAGGTCGCATCAAATGCAAAGGTTCTACCACAATGGTAGGCTTCGACTTCGACCACAACATCACCATTCCAATCTCACAAGAATGGCGTGATGCAATCGAAAAATACGAAGAAAGAAAATTTTAATAATAATTTTGAAATTTGAAAGTTGAACCAAAGGTCTTTGAGCCCTTGGCGATAAAAAGTTGAAATTTAATAACTTTCACATTTCAAATTTCACATCTCAACTTTAAATTATGATTTCAGAAAAACTCTTAAATCCGCAAAGCATCGTTGTAGTTGGTGCTTCAAACGATGTTCAAAAACCTGGTGGTAAACTTCTCAAAAACCTCCTCGACAGCCAATTCAAAGGCCAAATCTATGTAGTTAACCCTAAAGAGGCAGAAATCCAAGGTATTAAATGCCACGCTAAAGTAGAAGACCTCCCTCAAGTAGATTGTGCCCTCATGGGTATCGCTTCTAAATATTGCTTGCATACAGTTGATGTACTCGCTAACGAAAAAGGTTGCCGTGGCTTCGTAATTATCTCTGCTGGTTTCTCTGAAGAAAACCACGAAGGTGCAGAAATCGAACACAAAATCGTAGAAATCATTGATAACGTAGGTGGTTCACTTATCGGTCCTAACTGTACTGGTTTCTTGAATGTTAACTATACAGGTGCTTTCGATGCTCCAATTCCACAACTCAACCCACGTGGTGTTGATTTCGTTACTGGTTCAGGTGCTACTGCCGTATTTATCAAAGAGATTGGTATCACAAATGGTCTTCAATTCAACTCTGTTTGGGCTGTAGGTAACTCTGCTCAAGTAGGTATCGAAGAGGTTCTCGAATATTGGGACGAAACTTACGTAGAAGGCGAATCTTCTTTCGTAAAAATGATATATATGGAGAGCGTGCGCAATCCACAAAAATTGCTCAAACACGCCTCTTCTCTTATCCGCAAAGGTTGTAAAATTGCTGCTATCAAATCTGGCTCTTCTTCAGCTGGTAGTCGCGCAGCATCTTCTCACACTGGTGCCCTCGCTACTTCTGACGTAGCAGTTGACGCTTTGTTCCGCAAAGCTGGTATCGTGCGTTGTAGCAACCGTCTCGAACTTGTGAATGTATGTTCTGTGTTCATGCACCCTGAGATGAAAGGCAAAAACGTAGCTATCATCACTCACGCTGGTGGTCCTGCTGTGATGCTTACAGATACACTCTCTAACAATGGTCTTGAAGTACCTCATATCTCTGGTCCTAAAGCAGATGAATTGCTCACTAAATTGTTCCCTGGCTCATCAGTAGCTAACCCTATCGACTTCCTCGCTACTGGTACAGCAGAACAACTTGGTCACATCATCGATGCTTGCGAAAACGACTTTGACAATATCGACGCTATGGCTGTCATCTTTGGTAGCCCAGGTCTTTTCCCTAACTGGGAACCATATCGCGTACTTGATGAAAAGATGAAAACTTGCAAAAAACCTATCTACCCTATCCTTCCATCTATCATCAACGTTAAAGACGAAATTTCAGACTTCATCAACAATCGTGGCCGTATCAATTTCAGCGAAGAATGTGTATTTGGTAATGCTCTTGCAAAAGTATTCAATACTCCTGCTCCAGAACCAGAAAACCTCGAAATGCCTGAAATTGACGTACAAGCTATCCGCCGTATCGTTGACAATGCAGAAAATGGTTACCTCGGTCTCGAAGAAATCAATGGTCTTCTCGATGCTGCTGGCGTAGCTCGCAAACGCAATGCCGAAGTTCGCACTAAAGAAGAAGCTATTGCTGCCGCAAACGAAATGGGATTCCCTCTTGTAATGAAAGTTTGTGGTCCTGTTCACAAATCTGACGTAGGTGGTGTAGTTCTCAACATCAAAGATATCGAAACTGTTGAACGCGAATTCGAACGCCTCATCGTTATCCCTGAAACATATGCAGTTGAGGTATGCCCTATGTACAAAGGTACTGAAATCTTTATCGGTGCAAGCCGCGAAGCTAAATTCGGTCACCAAGTACTCTGCGGTCTTGGCGGTATCTTCATTGAAGTATTGAAAGACGTACAAGCATCTCTCGCTCCAATCGGTCTTGCTGAAGCTCACTCTATGATTGAACGCCTCCGTGGCTACAAAATCATCAAAGGCGTACGTGGTCAAGAACCTGTAAACGAAGACCTCTTTGCTGAAGCAGTTACTCGTATCTCTGCACTTGTTAAAGCTGCACCAGAAATTGCTGAAATGGACCTTAACCCACTTCTCGGTTCTGCTAATGCAGTTGTTGCAGTTGATGCTCGTATCCGTATTGAAAAATAAATAAATTAAACACTATAAAAAAATGGCTGATTTTATTTAATAGAATCAGTCATTTTTGCGTAAATAACATGAGTTCGATATAACTCTTTATGTCACACGAAATGCACGTTACACAAAAAAATACACACTGTGAGTGTGTATCAAATTATGCCTCTTTTCTTCGGTGCAGTTTGCTTGCACTTTACTGTTGGGTTAGGTCAAAGAATACACAATGAGAGTGGGTATCTCGCTTCGCTCGTATCAACATAGAATAATCAATAGGCAAACTTCGTAACTTTGAAAGTTCGAAAGTTCGAAAGTTCGAAAATAGTAACATTTTGGGATTGTAGAATGGACATTTTTTTGTAACTTTGCAGATTGATAGTAACAAATAAAAAAAAATATGAATAAAAAAATTGATTGGAAAAAATTATTACCATACGGTATTGCAATTGTGGTATTTTTAATCATTGCCATGCTTTATTGTGCACCTGCATTGGAAGGCAAAACACTCATACAAGGCGATGTAAATAATTGGAAAGGTGCAGCACAAGAAGCACATACATTTCATAACGAGCATGGCACTCGCACTTGGTGGACAAACTCAATGTTTAGTGGCATGCCTACATACCAAATAACAGGAAGCTTACCAACTGGAGAAATACGTAATACAATAGAAATAATTTCCCACTTTGGTTTTCAAGATAATTTACTACCAATTGGTATTATTTTTGCCTACTTTTTTGGTTTCTTCTTAATGCTACGTTGCTTTAAAATCAATTCTTGGCTAAGCATCATTGGTGGATTAGCTATTGGTTTATCCACTTATTTTATGCTCATTATTCCAGCAGGCCATATTACTAAAGCTGTAGGAATTGGTTTTCTCGCTCCTGTAATAGGTGGTTTCTATGCCATATTCCGAAAACAATATTGGTTAGGAGCCCCATTAACAATACTATATGGCATTTTAAGCGTAAACCTTCACCCCCAAATGACATACTATATTTTTATGTTCATTGGAGTGATGGCCTTTTCTGAACTATATATTCATATTACAGAAAAGCGTTGGAAAGACCTTGGACTTTCACTCGGCGTATTAGTTATCAGTCTATTGCTCGTTATTGGCACTAAAATAAGTTGGCTCGAAATGAACCAATCATACCTCAAAGAAACAATGCGTGGTGGTCATAGCGAATTGACAAAAGAAAATGATGACAAAAGCAAACCTGCAGGTTTAGATATAGATTATGCTACAGCATGGAGTTACGGTGTGGGCGAAACTATGACACTCCTCATCCCAAACTGGGAAGGCGGTGCAAGTGGCTACAATGTTGGTGCTGAATCGCAACTATGCGAAACTATGAAAAAAAACGGAGTTCCTAAACGTTCTGCCGAACAATTCTGCCAACAAGTACCAACTTACCATGGAGAAAAAGCATTCACAAGTGGTCCAGTATATATAGGTGCTATCATCTGCTTCTTATTCGTATTAGGACTTCTTATCGTACAAGGTCCATACAAGTGGGCACTACTCGTAGCTACACTATTCTCTATCACTCTTGCTTGGGGACGCAATATGATGTGGTTCACTGAACTATTCTTCAACTACTTCCCTATGTATAGCAAATTCCGTGCTGTCGAAAGTATATTAGTTGTTGCCGAAATCACTATGCCTCTATTAGCTATTTTAGCTCTACAAGAAATTGTTGATAGAAAAATAGAATGGAAAAAACTACGCACAAATATGTTTATCGCTGGAGGTATCACAGCAGGTCTATCTCTATTCTTTGCTCTATTTGGCGGTATTGTCGACATCACAAGCAGTTACGACTCACAATGGACAAGTCAAGTGCCTGCATGGCTTAAAGATGCTATTCTCGAACAACGCACTGCTATGATTAAAGCAGATGCATGGCGTTCATTCTTATTTATCACACTTGGATTTGCCGTTGTTTATTGGCATGCTTGGCAATCACAAAAAGAAGAAAAAACATCTCAAAAATATATACTCTATAGCATATTGGCTGTGCTAATATTAGCTGATATGATTCCAGTTAACAAACGTTTCTTTGGCGATGAACACTTTGTACGCGCAAAAGAGGCTAACACATATTTTGCTATTCAACCATACGAGCAAGAGATATTGAAAGACTCCGACCCTAACTTCCGCGTGTTAAACCTTGCTACCAACACATTCAACGATGCACGCACAAGTTATCGTCTAAAATCAATCGGTGGCTACTCTGCAGCCAAACTTCGTCGCTATCAAGACCTCATCGACGTGCATATCTCACAAGAAATGAATCCTCTCATGCAAACTATAATGCAAACACAAGGATTTATGTTGCCAGATGCAAACGAAGGTCGCAATTTTGCAGTGCTCAATATGCTTAATATGAAATATGCAATAGTACAACTACAAAATGGTAATCAAGCTCCAGTACAAAACCCATACGCAATGGGCAACTGCTGGTTTGTTGACGACATAATGTTAGTAGATACCCCAGATGAAGAGTGCGACAAGATAGACGACATCAACCTATACACACAAGCCGTAGCCGATAAACGCTTTGCCGATGCATTAGATATCACAAAACCTGAGGTAACAACAATGATGGCATTCGACGAAGAGACTATCAAATTAATATCATACGCACCTAATTGCCTCGAATACACTGCACGCAACGAACGCAACAAAGTGGCAGTATTCTCAGAAATCTACTATCCTCAAGATTGGCACTTATACATTGTTGACGAACAAGGCAATAATAGCGTAGAAATACCTATTGCACGTGTCAACTATACCCTACGTGCCGCTGTAATCCCTGCTGGCGAACATAGACTCCGCATGGAATTCAAACCTCATGCTCTTCAAACAGACAAATGGTCTATGGCAATACTTATCCTCTCTCTCGTGCTAAGTATCTGCGGTTTAACATATCCTTTGTGGAGCAAACTAATCAAAAAAGAAGCTTAAGACATGATTACAATCATCATTTGCACATACAATAGAGAAAAATATATCGGTCCACTATTAGAAAGCATAGCAAAAAACGATTATCCTAAGGGTGATTATGAAATTTTGCTTGTTGACAATAATTGCACCGACAACACTCGTGCCGTATGTCAGTCATTTGCCGAAACGCACAAAGATGTGAATTTCCGTTATGTAGTTGAACCCGAACAAGGACTCTCTGCAGCACGCAATAAAGGAATTAAAGAATCTAAAGGCGACATTATTATTTATGTCGACGACGACGCATTAGTCGATTCTAATTATATCAGCTCATACGCCGACCATCTTGCTAATAATCCTAACACTATGGCGGCAGGCGGTCCAATCGAACCTCTATACGAAACCGAAGAACCAAAATGGATGTCGCCATACACAAAAGCACTACTCACTGCCTGGATGAATTATGGCACTAAAGTGTGCGAATACCCTAAAGGTCGTTATCCTGGGGGTGGTAATGCAGCATATCGCAAGGTAGTTTTCGACAAAGTAGGTCTATTTAATACCGAACTTGGCAGAAAAGGCACTGCTCTACTCGCATCAGAGGAAAAAGATATTTTCGACAAAATGCATGCTCTTGGTATGCAAGTAAAATATCTGCCAACCCCAGTGCTTCATCACATCATACCACAAGCCAAATTAGAAAAACCATATTTCGAACGCCTTACTCGCCAAATAGGCATTAGCGAACGAGCACGTACACTTGCCATATCAAAAAGCAAATATATCTCTCGTTTAGGATCAGAATTAATAAAGTGGTGTGGCACCCTAGTCCTACTCAGCATCTACACCCTACAAGGCAATCCATATAAAGGTTGGAAACTAGTCCTCTTCCGTAAAAACGTAACTTTGGGTTTATTAAATAAAAAAGACTAAAAAAGAAAACATGAATATTTTACAAATCACAAATACAGCTTGCTCTGATACAAATCAAGCAACAGGAGTAAATAGAGTTGTAACCCAATTAAGTGATTATTGGTCTCGCATACATCAAGATAATTGTTTTCATGCCTATTTTGAAAAAGGAGAAATTACCCCCTTATTCAAGGATTCTTTTTGCCTAAAACGAGCCTTTACAGATCAAGAATTTGAAACATTCTTACTCAAAAATAAAATTAATGTTATCATATTCAACTATGCTGCAAACCAAATGTTAGACATTCAAAATAACATTTATAATATTGCACATAAAAACAACATAAAAATGGTTTATTGCCACCATTTTATGCCAGGTTCAGAAGGATACTCTCATGGCTCAAAAGAAGAAGTTTTGTATAGTTTAATTTCAAAAAAAGATATACTCGATAAACTTAAAAAATGTATAATCACTTTTAGTAGACCCTTAAGTACTAAACTTATACATATAATAATGAGAAAAAGATATGAAATAGCATATCAAAATTGCGATAAATTAGTTGTTTTTACAGATACTTTTATTGATAGATTCCAAAACATAATAAAAAAACAAAACAAACAAAAATTCGAAGTTATCCCAAATCCTTTATCTTTTTCAGAATTCATTCCAAAAGAAAAATTAATAACAAAAAAACAAAGAAGTAATTTTTGTAGGTAGATTAGTTGAAGCGCAAAAGAGAGTTTCTGCAGTATTAAAAATTTGGAAATTAATCGAGAATAACCCTTTATTGACAGATTGGAAGCTAACAATAGTTGGAGAAGGGAAAGACGAATCATTCTTTCATTGGCTAACAAATAAATACAAACTCAAAAGAGTCTCTTTTGAAGGACGTCAAGATCCTAAACCTTATTACGAAAAAGCATCTTTAATGATATCTACATCTGCATACGAAGGTTGGCCTATGGTGTTAATGGAAGCTATGCCAATGGGATGTTGCTGCCTTGCTTTTGATTCATATGATGCCATCCATGACATTATAAAAGATGGAGAAAATGGTAAAATTATACCAAACAACCATATTAAAGACTATTACAAAACTATTGCTGAATTAATGCTAGACGACGAAAAACGCATTACTATGGGAAAATCTGCTATTGAAAGCTCAAAAAAATTTTCTATGGAAATTGTCGGAGAAAAGTGGAGATCATTATTATCTGAAATGATATAATAAAACTTAACTCAAAAATTTGTCTAAATAATAACGAATTAAATCCTTTTTCTCAGACTCATTTCTATATTTTTTCCAACATGAACCATTAATTGTATGAAGCCATAATTTATTATCATAAAATTCAAACGAATTTCCATGTATATCATCTTCCTCGCCTCTTATATGTAATTTCTCAATATATACATCAGGAAAAAAAATTTTCTCCATATTTATCCTCGAGTATAAACTATACCAATTCCCACCTCCAGTATCCAAATAAACTTTACTTGGTGCCACTGGCATAAAATCTACTTTCTTATCTTTTACAAAATCAAAACGAAAAAAAGATAATATTGCAGATAAATACCAATAATTATTATTACGCAACCTTAAAAGACCATAAATAGGTTGATTACTAAGTTTATCACTAATAGACACAAATTGAGTTGGAAACAAATCATGATCGATACAACCAAAAGCATAGGGTTTACGCTTCCTAATTATATGCTTATAAACATAATTAAGTGCTGTTGCATGTGCATAACATCCACCTACTACATTCAGCAAATTTTTAGGCATACCTACATAAGCAATATTATTATCTAAACAATATTGATACAATTGTACTCGAATATTTTTATCTGTCGAGTTATCAACTATAACTTGACAATATGGTCCCTGAATAAATTTACGTAACAATCGAGTTTGATACTGAATAAGCTCGAGATTATTAAATGCAACAGTAATTATATCAACATGCTTTTCTGCATCCACTGGTTTCAAAGACAAATTGTGCATAACAACTGGCTTACTCTTCAGTGTAATAAACTCAAGCGTACGTACCCAAACTCTAAATATCATCCTTTTGATTGTCATAATTAATAAATTCCCGTTTATATTTTCCCAACATAGTCAATATCGAACTATATATACGTTCGCAATTCTTATTATCTTGATAAGTAAAAAAATCATCAACCCTTTTCCTATACTTAGAAGGCATTACAAATCTATCTTCTAAAAGTAATCGTAGTTCTTCCATAAGTTGATGTTCTGAACAAACGACACTACCTAAACCATCTTTTTCCATCTCGAAAATTACCTACAGATATTCAATTTTTTGGAGTAAATGATTGGTTTACCATTAGTAATGAGTGCGTAAAAGAAATGATAGAGTATATTGATTCTACAGATTACGATAACATATTTGAGCATTCCTATATTGGAACAGAAATATATTATGTAACTCTTTTTGAAAAGTTAAAAAAGTCACGCTCTGTTATCAACAATAATAATCTACGTTTTGTTGACTGGAAACCAAGAGGGCAGAAGCGAAATTCAGGAAGTCCAAATATACTTACAATGGAATGTTTGCCTGATATAATAGAATCAAAACGTTTTTTTGGTAGAAAGTTTAATTATAGATTTGATAATGAGGTTGTACAATATTTTGTGAATTTATAGAAGTTTACTTAGGGTCAAATTAGAATGCTCTTCTATAACTACGTTCTTCTGAACGCATAATGCGTGTTTTATAATCTTTTGCGTTCCAATTTTTGATAGGAGTCATATATGAGTCGGAGTAGATAGCGCGTAGCCATCTGTCTGTATCAGTAGGCATATAAACTTGTAACCCTAAGAAATCTCGCAACTCAAAATCGCAAGCTGGGACATAACTTCTATCGCATGGAAAACCGTCTGTAGCGTTGGCTTCTTTCCACTCTTTTGTTTCATGCTTGCGTGCAAGAACACTATAATAATCATCTCCATCTTGGAAATAATAGAATATATCCAAATGCAATTTTTTATAGATATATGTCTCTTCAAATACTTGCTCAGATCCAGCTAATACATTTTGACGATAAAGTTTAAAACCAGCCTGCGCCATCTTTTCATGTAAATCATCAGGAATTTCTGAAGCCAACACACCTAAATCTATATCAGGATCATAAGATATAAAACCTTTATCGCGATAAGCACCAAGTAGAGCTCCATACGTAAGAAAAGCACGTACATTCATCGTTGCAAACACACGATTAGCAGCATCAAGCATATCTAACCCATTTTTACGCATACGTCGAGCTTGTATCTCAAACTTAACACGATTAATATACTCCACAATCTGCTTATATAAGCCTAATTTAAGTGCTATTTTAACAAGAAAGTCTCTCATAAATTTTATTTGCAAAATAAACATCGTGCAGACCCAAACCTATATTATAAGATAATATGCGTTCGGTATCTGATTTTCGAGCAGGAACTTGATTGAGTAAAACTTCACTCAATTCATTAAATTGCTTAAATTGACTAAAATATTTAAAACCAGCCACATGTCCCCTATCATCAGCAAAGACATGATCAAACGTTAAATCACAATTCTGAAATCCACGAGTATGAATAGGCACAAGCAATACTCCTTTCTTATACAACTCATCTTTTTCGCAAAATAATGTAGGCATTTCCGTAACAGCCGAAACAACTACATCCGAATCTACTATTAATTCTTCATTTGAGTCAACTATGTGAAATTTCACATTTTTATAAGATTCAAAAAATGCAATAAATTGCTCTGCTTGATTTTTATATTTCAACAATTTACAATTTATTACCTCATCTGCAGGCAAAATAGCCAACAAACATTGCATCGTTGCAATAGCTGTACTTCCGAGACCAACAAAAGCATAATTTTTGGCATTTGATGATTTCAACGTTTGTATAGCCAAAGCTGCAACAGCACCTGTTCTCATCTGAGTAATCCAATCAGCTTCCATAAAACTAAGCAAAGCACCAGAAGAAGCCTCATATAATAACAAATCAGAATGCAAAGATGGCTTATTACCTGCTATACGAGATACAATCTTAACCCCAAATCTATTATACGACGAAGGTAAAAGACAGGGCATAGTATTAAAAAAGTCATTACCCTGTGGATGCAAACTGATTTTAGGTGGTAATTGCGACTCATATTTCAAACATAAAGCCTCTCTCACCCATTCTACACACTCTGCAGGTGATATACCCAAATTTATTATATCTTCATTTGAAATTTGTTTCATAACTGAGAAAAGGCATCAATAAGTCTATTATTATCAACTGCATCACGAACAGCTATACGAATATATGGTGCATTACATTTAGATGTACAATCCTTAATTAATATATCGTAATCTTTAAGCAAACGTATAGCCAATTCACGAGGTGTATGCGGTTGTTTCACTTCACACAATAGATAATTTGCCTCTGATGGCAACACTCGCAAAAAGCCGATTTTATGTAATTCATCAACAAAACGTGCACGTTCAGCACGGAATTCATCCATTGCTTGCTGATAACTTGCTTCATATTTACCTAATATTTGCAAAAAGAATTCAGCAAAAGAGTTAATATTCCAAATCGAAACAGAACGTCTAATTACGGTCATTATATCCACGTTTGAAGTTGCCAATATACCCAAACGTAAACTTGGAACTCCATATGATTTTGATATACTTTTTATCACAACAAGGTTGCTATATTGCTCAAGAATATCATCTTTGAAAAAAGTTGGATGTTCAACTGAAAAATCTATAAAACTCTCGTCAAGAACAAACAATATATTTCGTTGTTGACACCAATCCGCTAAGCGCAAACAATCTGCATAAGGAATATAGTTACCAGTCGGATTATCTGGATTAATCAACAATAACGATTGTATATCTTTATCGGCAAAATAAGTCATCAAATCATCTGCCGAATAAGAAAAATCAGGGCATTTGGCTTGATATGTAACAATTTGTTCTGGTTTCAATCGATTAGGATACTCCTCAAACGTAGGACGCACAATACCTACTTTTCCTTCTATTTGCTCAAAAAGTACCTTTATCAATTCAGCTGCACCATTTCCAACCATAATATGATTTTGACTCATACCAAAATCCTTTGCAGCAAGCAAATTATTCACTCTCTGACCCGAAGGATATTCAGTAAGAAGACGTTGAAAACTTGCAGCTAATTCATCACGCAAACGCTTATTTGGAAAATAAGGATTCACTAAATAACAGAAATCCAACATGTGAGGATAACGCCAATATCCACCAAATCTTGAACATAATTTGTCATATTGGTTGTCTGCAAAAATAGACTCAGCAATATCTAAATCTTGAATATCATCAATTTCGTACCACTGCTCACCAGTCAAAGGCAATGCACGCATACCAGAATTGTCAAGCATCGTGATTACGCGAAGCACCTGCTCATAATATTCATTTTTACCTAATGCAGTACAATATGCCTCGAGAAAAGGCACATACATTGTAGATGAAAATCGTTGTGAAAACTTATATACGTTGACGGTCTTATAATAAGTTGGAATCTCTTCGTAACTAAACTGACTATTAGGAATAAAGCGTTGGATACGATTCTCCTCATCAATAGTAACTACCGTTCCATCCATCCAACTTTCATATTTATCAACCAGTGCCAAATCTGGATATTGATGATAGAGCAATTTTTCAATAACAGCATCTTCTAATATAAGATCTGATTCAAAAAGAAGTGTATCTTCTTTTACTAAATAATCTTTTGCTAAATATAATGAATAAATATTATTAGTTTGATCATACACTGAATTCTCAACGAATTCAATCGGCGTATTAACATTTAATGTAGTAAGATAGTCTTTTAACTCTTTCGCTTTATAGCCAATAACCAAAACAATACGCGATAATTTATGTTTATCTAATTGATTCAATAAACGACTTATCAACGTTTCTCCCCCCACTTCTATCATACATTTAGTATTCCATTTAGTGAGATTACCTAAACGTTTACCCATTCCAGCTGCTAAAATTACCGCTTGCATAAATTATATATCTTCTTTAAATGTTATTTTCTTATTTTGTTCTTATCTTAAACAATTATTTTATATCCTATTATTCAAATTACACAAAAAGTGCAATTATGGTTTTAATGCTGATATCGGAACAACCCAAACTCCATCTTTGCGCAAATAGGCATACTGCCCAACTGCGGTTAAAACCATTTTGAATGAAGGCTCAAATTTATTATTAAGTTTACTTTCTAATTTATTTAGATTAGATGCCCCTTCTTCTATCAATTTATCTCCGCCCAATTTAATTTCCACCAAACCATAATGTCCATCAGGCAAGTGAACTACAGCATCACATTCTAATCCATTATTATCTCGATAATGAAAAACTGTACCTTCTAAAGTATCTGCATACACTCGTAAATCTCTCACTGCCAACGTTTCAAATAACAATCCTAATGTATTCAAATCTTTCATTAAATCATCAGGACCAATCTGCAACGCTGCAGTAGCAATACTTGGATCAACAAAATAACGAGTATCTGATGTACGAATTGCAGCTTTCGAACGAAGATTTGGATTCCATGCCATCATATCTTCTACAACAAAAATCTTACGCAGAGCCTCTATATAATTTTTTATCGTCTTATCATTCAATGATGTATCCTCATTTACAATCAAATCTGCAGTAATTGTTCCAATCGTTGCTTGTGTTCCTTGATGACGAGCATAACTACGCAAAATTGCACGTGATGTATGCTCACTCCTACTAACCCCATCAACATCTCGCATCTCTTGTTTTATAACTGCCTGCAAATAATTACGCGCTAATTTTAAAGCAACCTTATCTGAAACATTGAGTGACTGAGGCCATCCTCCACGACAAATCAAAAAACAAATATCTTCTAAAGACATTTCTTTTGATGCACACACATTTTGCGTTCCAGCAAAAAGACTTGCTAAACTACAATTTCCTGAACTATCACCCGACTCCCACAAACTCATCGTACGCATAGTAACCCACGCAAAACGGCCTGTTCCAGTATGATGAATATTTGTTCTATCAGCAGGTACAGCTGAACCTGTAAAAATAAATTGACCTAATTTGCCACGCCTATCAACTAAAAAACGTGCAGTATCCCAAAATTTAGGTATAATCTGCCACTCATCAATCAAACGAGGAGTAGCACCCTCCAATAAACCTGTAAGATTTATATCTGCCAACAATTCCATATTTTGCATAAATTTAGGATCATTCATATACAAAATACTTCGTGATTGTTGCTCTGCAGTTGTAGTCTTACCACACCACTTGGGCCCTTCAATAACTACCACACCTGCCACTTCAAGTTGCTCTCGAAGAAGCTGATCTGCAATACGATATTTATACATTTTTTCATTTTCCATTTTCAACTACCATAAAACACCACAAAGTTACTGAAAATCTTTTATATAAACAAATATTATTTATATTTTATTGGCGAGTTTGAAGAAAATCTATTGGTGAGTTTAAAGATTTTTTATTGGCAAGTTTGAAGAAAATACATTGGTAATTTTGAATATTTTTTATATATCTTCTTTAAATGTTATTTTTTTGTTTTGTTCTTCGCCTATGACGATGTGGATAGGTTGAGTTGGGATATGGTTAAAGACTACTCCACAATCGTCGGTTACTTGCATATTTTCACTATTAAGGGCGATATCGTAAGCCTTAGTTATTAAAGAGAGGCGAAATGCTTGTGGGGTTTGTGCTCGCATAATAGTTGAACGATTAGGAATACGAGCTACGCATCCGTTTTGCATTTCATAAACTGTATCAGTAGAAGGTATTGCAACAACTACTGCTTCATTCTCCTTGAGGGCTTCGCATACATCACTGATAATACGCTGACTAACAAATGGTCGTGCAGCATCGTGCAACAATATATTTGAATCTGCGAATTCTCGTTCTGACAATTTTTTTTGATACAATCGTATCGCATTCACACTCGATTCCCAACGCTCTTTGCCTCCAACAATAATATGCTTGACCTTTTGCCAACCATTCACTTCCAACATCTTCTCAGCCTCAGCAATATAGTCGGGATGCATAACGATGCAAACCTCATCAATACACTCAGCCTGCTCAAATGCATCGACCGAATGCTCTAATATAGTCTTTCCATCGGCAAGGGGCAACAACTGTTTCGGCATATTGCCACCCACTCGCGCTCCTACGCCACCAGCTAATACAACTGCTATATTCATAGTTTAGTTTAGAGGTTAGAGATATACAAACATTAAATATTAGCAAGTAAATCCTTGATTTTGACAAATACTTTTGTCAATATACTCCAAGAGTATTTCTCTTTTTCAAGAATTAGATATTGAGTATAATCCTCTTGTCGGTTGTTTTCGTAATAGTCGACGATAGCATCGGCAATGGCATCGGCATTTGATTCAGTAGCATAACCCATTTGATGATCGTGCACAATCTCACCCAAACCACCTACATTAGTGACCAACATAGGTTTTTCGAAATGAAAAGCCACTTGCGTTACACCACTTTGAGTGGCAGTTTTGTAAGGTTGCACAATAAGATTGGCAGCACCAAAATATTTACGCAAATCGGCATCAGGAATAAACTCGTTGCGAATTATAAC
>JAZOUT010000168.1:0-9348 GCA_045658305.1 Candidatus Aphodosoma sp.
AATATTACACAAAATACAACTTATTCACATAACAAATTACATTACTTTAGACTATATTTGAATGCTTTTTTAATTAAAAAATCACACAAAAACAACAATAAAAATATAAAAAAAGGAGTAATATTCAACTTATAATTACAAATCCAAAATAAATCACAGTGCAAAATTACAAAAAAAAAACAACAATACACACCTTATACATTACACAACACAACTGAATAAACATATTGATATACTGAATTGTAAAATATTCAAAAAATAAAAAACTCTATCACCTCACATTTTCAATTCCTAACATCAGCAAGGTACAAGTAAACTGCAAACAACAAAACCTCCAAGAAAATATACTCAAGCTTACTTAAACCAACAAACTTTAACACTTACAATAAATATATAGTCAAACTAATTAAATAAAACCAACAAATACAACACTTAATACCATTACCAATAAAGCAAAGACCTTGCCACATCTATCTGGGCAAGGTCTCTAAAAACACAACATATAGCATACGATAGCTACCTATTCACAATCATAGCAATCATATCTGCCATACGCTCAATACCATCATCGAGTTTATTACCAATCATTGGTTTAAGCATAAACGGAATATCAGCCTTCAACGTCAATTTCATACGAGTATCATAATCAGCCACACCAACAAGCTGAATCCAAAAATTAAACTGAATAGGAAAATTGTCAGCCCCAAACTTCAACATCTTTGGTGTCTCATAATCCACAATACGCAATACCACCTGACCTATCGGATCCACCGTAAACGACACCGAATCAGGTGTGAAACTCAAATCCTTAATCTTATCTTTATGCTCAGCAGGCAATGCAGCCGCATACTTCTCCAACTGAGTCAAATCGCTCAACATAGCATAAATTTCTGCCTGTGGCTTAAATAATTGCTTTTGTTTACTCTCGTAAGTATTCATTTTTACTAATAGTTAATAATGAGTAATTTTAACAAAAATATAAATTTATAATCTGTTATCTATTTAAGTCCAACTTTTCCGCATTCCACACACATTGCGCTTGCAAATAAAAGACCTCTCTTTCAGCAAGATGATTTGCAACAAATGTCATTAACTCCTCTCTTGACTTATTTGCGACTATAGGTCTTTTGTTTTGCGAACGCATAATCCGCTCAACCAAAACATCCACACCACACTGCAAATAAATAGTTTGCCCAGCAGCATTCATTTGCTCCATATTATCAAAAAAACAAGGAGTACCACCACCAACAGAAATCACAACATTTTCCATCTGCATAACCTCATGCAACATATTTCGCTCACGCAAACGAAATCCCTCCTCCCCTACTTTCGCAAACATATCGGATATTTTAATACGAAATCGTTGCTCAATACGCCAATCCAAATCAATATGCTCAATGCCATACCGACAAGCCAAAGAACGACCTACAGCCGTTTTACCCGATCCCATATATCCTATCAAAAATATTGGACGCATATTTCCGCTAATAGACAAAATTAAGGGAACTTTTATAAATTCCCTTAAATATATTATAAACTACTTTATTCTAAGCATATAAACTTCCAACAAACGTTTCAAGTCATCAACTTGTTGCTGTATTTGACGACCTCGGTCAGTATCTCTCACCAACATTCGTTTTGTATCAAATTCAACCAAAAAACGAGTACCTTTAATATCAACACCTTGTTCAATAGCTTTTTGGCGAGATTCAAATGGCTCATGTTGAACAAGTTGCATACCATGAGAATTAAACACAAGTGTATAACCCGCAATACCCGTTTCATCATGATACGGACGTGAAAAACCACCATCAATCACAAGAACTTTACCATCAGCTCTTACCGGACTTTCTCCTTTAATCGTCTTAACTGGCACATGACCATTGATAATATGACGATGCTCGCCAATTACTCCAAATTCATCAAGAATATAATCACAAACAGTCGAATCATTGCGAAGCTTATAATATGGACCTTGATTTTCCTTCTGAGGTGTCTTATCTGACAACAAATAACGCTCAAAATTAGCCATTTGATGCTTATCAAACGAAGGAGAATCTGGACCACACCACCAATACCACATATAGTCAAGTGCAATAGGATACTCCTCTCTATCACGACATGGCAAACATGCAATACGAATCAATTTATCAACCTCATCAAGATAAGCTTTCCCAGCATATTTCTTACCTAAAAGATTTACTTCACGGAATGTTCCATCTTCATTCATCGGCACTGACGCATGGAATAAAAGATTACCATTGCACACCAAATACATACTGCCTTTATCCAACAACAAACGAAGGTGACGAGCCAACTTATGACTATCTGCAAACGAACGACAAAGCTTATCCATCACATCACGCTCACCTGCTGTCAATTCATATGGATTTTCTTTTGTAACTGTAGGGAAAATAGCATCTTTCATCGCATATTCCACACCATCAATTGTCACCACACCACGCTCTTGATCAACAAGATGCAAACGATCACGAAATTCCATATTCCAACTTGGATTTCGTTGCGTAATAGCATGTTCCAATTTCCATTGAATTACCGAAATTGCTTTGTGCATTTGTGAAAGCAAACGCACATTGCGCTCATCATAATTCACATCTGCAAATTTCAATTTTGGAATATATGGCGTACATGGGTCATTCTCGTAAGTCTCCATTGCAAATGTTGCAAGTGGCAACATATTGATACCATAACCATCTTCCAATGTATTCAAATTGGCATAACGAAGCGAAAGACGTATTACAGATGCAATACAAGCCTCGTTACCTGCAGCAGCACCCATCCATACAAGGTCATGGTTACCCCATTGAATATCAACATCATGATACTGACTAATTTGGTCAAGAATTAAGTGCGCACCAGGACCACGGTCATATACATCACCAACAAGGTGAAGACGATCTATCACAAGACGTTGAATAAGCGTACACATCGCAATAATAAACGCATCCGAACGACCATTATCTATGATGCTACGTAAAATAGCATGAACGTATGCTGTTTTATTTTCATCATCCTCACTTTCATGCATCAATTCTTGAATAATATATGAGAACGTGTCTGGGAGTGTTTTACGTACTTTCGAACGTGTATATTTTGATGACACAGCACGACAAACACGCACTAATCGTATCAACGTAATATTATACCATTCATCAAGGTTATCTTCCTCTGCTTTAACTATTTCAAGACGCTCTTTTGGGTAATAAATAAGTGTACAAAGGTCATGTTTCTCCTTTTCTCTAAGTTCTCTTCCAAACTCTTCATTCACCTTGCGCACGACTGCTCCACTTGCATTACGAATTACATGGTCAAATGCCTCATGCTCACCATGAATATCCGAAAGAAAGTGTTCTGTACCCTTTGGCAAACTCAAAATAGCCTCAAGGTTAATAATCTCAGTACTAGCCGACTCAATAGTCGGGAATGACTTACCAAGCAACTCTAAAAAACGTTTTTCCATAGTATTATTTTAAAGTAAAGTTAAATATCTAAGTTTTATTTCTGTCTCAAAGGGTTTATCGTCCTGCTTGTTTAATATAATTTCTCAATGTACTATTGAAGTCTTCTTCTTTCATCAAATCTTCAAGATTGATATGCATACGATAACGCCAGCTATGATATGAATTCGATGGCACATTAATACGCTCTGCTTCAGGATTAGTACGACGAAGTTCAGGCGAAATACTCATCAAATCTTGCCACTGGAATATCGACCACATTGCTGGTGAATAAAGGTGTTGCACCAAAATATCACGGCACACCCACCATTCACAGAAGTAAGGAGCCTCACCCCAATGGCCGAGTTCGTGATTATAGAAGCGTTGTGTCACTTCACGATCCTCTTCCCACCAACCACGTATTGTACTCATATCGTGAGTAGAAGGTGTTACAACCGACAAATATGGAGCATCTGCTGGGTGGAAGAATTCGATTTTATCTGTTTTTGGTGCACGTTGAACTTCAAGACTCAAAATCGACAATTCATTCATTACTGCAGTAACGCAATGTGTCATCATACCCAAGTCTTCGCCACAAATCAACATATTCGATGCCGCTTTCAATGCTGGCAATTTACGCATACCTGATTTATACCAGTGAGCATCTTGACGACGATAAAAATATTCTACATAAAGTTCTTCGAACACACGTTTTTGATGGTCGTTCAATGCAGCAAAAGTCGATAAAGTTTGCATGCCGTAACGAGGATAATATTGACGACCTTCCGAACCTTCGACTTCAAACAACAATACGTTAGAAATCAAATCAAACAAACCATATTTCACACGTTCCGAAATTTCACCACGACGATGACGTCTTTCTACCTCTGTTTGATTTGCCCAATCTGGCAATATACGCCAAGCAAAACCATGTTCAATATACAAGCAATTATCTTTCACCCATTGAGCCTCATCACCAAAGTTTTCCCAAAGGATATGGTCTGTAATATAAGGTTTAGTGAAACGCTCATAATCAAACCACACACCACGTGATTCGAACTCATCTACATACAATGGAATTGAAGGATTGAGGTAACCCATAATACCCTCTTGATGTTTTCTTGGTATTTGCCAAATACGGAAGAAACCGAGAATATGGTCGATACGGAAAGTATCGAAATAGCGAGCCATTTGCTCGAAACGTTTTTTCCACCAATCGAAACCTGTGCGCTCAATAGCTTCCCAATTGTATGTTGGGAGTTCCCAGTTTTGACCTTTCACCGCAAACATATCAGGTGGAGCACCTGCTGCCATATCCATATTGAATAATTCAGGCGCAACCCAAGTATCTACTGAATTACGATTTACTCCAATAGGTATATCACCTTTAACTACAATACCATGAGCATGAGCATATTCCACTGCTTCACGCAATTGCAAATGCAATTGGTATTGACAATACCACCATTTTGCAATATTATCAAACCATGGGTGAGATGTATGTGTCAATTCATCTGCTTTCTTCTCTGAATATACCGCAAATTCATTCCATTCGCGATAATCACAAGTTCCACGTTGGTCACGAACACAACAATAAACTGAATAAGGTTTCAACCAATGTTCGTTATCTTTAAAGAATTGTTTAAAGTCTTCCGACGCAAGGAATTTATCTTTATTATACTTATATGCAGCCTCGATATAGCGAAGTTTAAAGTTCACCACATTCAAGAAATCCATACGCTCCTCAGCGTTATATATAGGTTGCAATCTCTTATATTCCTCTACGATAGCATCTTTTCTAGGCATTGTCAATTTCGACAAATCAAGGAACAATGGATTGAGTGCAAATGCCGAAATAGCTGCGTATGGCAACACGTCAGCCTCAGTATGAGTACCAATTGTATCATTCAAAGGCAATACTTGAATAAGTTTCAAGCCCACTCTCTCAGCCCAATCTACCATCAATTTAAGGTCAGTGAAGTCGCCACAACCAAACGAATTTTTTGAACGAAGCGAGAACACTGGAATACCAACACCAGCACCATGCCAAGTATTAGTATCAAAACGTGCAAATGTATCATTCACAATCACCATACGTTTACCCCCCGCAGGTGGCACTATACGGTCTTGTCCATACTCAAAACATTTAAAATATTTCCCTTCTGTGTTATATACACCATATTTATAATGCACTTCGGCACTAATTTTGCTTAAATCTAAATCTATAGTCCACAATGGATAATTTTTGTTAGAAAGCAACAATGGCTTATCTACAGACCAATTACCCAACTCCTCACAATTACCAACAATACACAATGCCTCGTTTTTACCAAGCAACGGAGCTTTAACTCTCAATGTATGAGTATAGTTTTTAGCATTATTACCAGCACATGGTGTATAATTCTCTTTCAACAACACATCCACAAACGGAGCTGTCATAAACGTATTCTCAACTGCCGACACACTATTCCATGCATCAATCAACAACACGGTATCAACCCCTGTTTTTGTTACTACTTTACGAGGTTCACCCCACTCTTTTATAGTTGTACCTTCATTATGATTCTTTAGTAAATACTGATACTCCAACTTCTTAGCTTTTGCTGCTGTTATATCAAGTTCCAACCACCACTCTTCGTCATGCGAAAAGTTCATAGCCAATGCCTTAGATGCATCGCCATCACCCAATTCTGGTACATTACCTACAACATAAAGCTGTTCACCCCATTGAGTACGATAATTTATTCTAAAAAGTAGTTTCATACCTTTACAATTTTATTAATTATTTTAATTCGCAAATATACAATTTATTTTCGAATTTACCAAACTACTACAATAATAAAAAAAAAGATTTTTTCAACTATCTAATAAATAAAAAAATTATAAGTATAGTTAAAATTCTAAAATTTAACACTTAAATATTACTAACAAATATTAAAATGGTTATTTTTAGTTAAAAATAACAATATATCATTAAACATTTCATTATCTTTGCATGTCAATTAAAAAAAAATATCAAATCATACATTAACATTTTAAAAACAAAAAAATATGAAAAAGTTTATGTCAATCACAGCATTTGCCCTTACGATAGTAGCGACAAGTGCACTCACAAGCCTCATTGTAACAAAAAATGTCAATTATCTCAGTTCTAAAAACGACTCTACCGAAACCAAAATTTCATCTCCCGTATCATTCACAAATCTCAGCAACAACAACACTGCTCATCCAGCCAACTTCACCTATGCAGCCGAAAAAACCATAGAGGCTGTCGTACACGTAAAAACTAAAATCGACGTCAGCAGTCGCTATTCTATGAATATAGACCCATTTTTCGACTTCTTCTTCGGTCGCCCAACTCAACCTCGCGAACCACAATACCGCGAAGGCTCAGGCTCTGGTGTCATCATCTCTACTGATGGTTATATCGTTACCAATAACCATGTTATCGACAACGCATCTACTGTCGAAGTTACCCTCAACGACAAACGCAAGTTCGATGCAAAGGTCATCGGTACCGACCCATCAACCGACATCGCCCTACTCAAAATCGAAGCCGACAACCTCCCTATCATCTCATTTGGCGACTCCGACAATCTCCACATCGGCGAATGGGTATTAGCCGTAGGCAACCCTTTCAACCTCACATCTACCGTCACCGCTGGCATCGTCAGTGCCAAAGCTCGCAACATCAACATCCTCAATGCCGAAATGAAAATCGAATCCTTCATCCAAACCGACGCAGCAGTCAATCCAGGCAACTCAGGTGGCGCACTTGTCAACACTCGTGGCGAATTAGTAGGCATCAACACCGCTATCGCCTCACAAACTGGCTCATACACAGGCTATTCATTTGCAGTTCCCACATCTATCGTTAGCAAAGTAGTTGCCGACCTCAAAGAATATTCAGTCGTCCAACGCGCAGTATTAGGCGTACAAATTGCCGATATCAACAACGAACTTGCCAAAGAAAAAAATCTCAAAACACTTAAAGGAGCATACATCGCTGGCGTACAAGAAAATAGCTCAGCCGCCGATGCCGGTCTCAAAGAAGGCGACATCATCACCGCCATCAACAACCACAACGTAAACTCAGTAGCCGAACTACAAGAACAAGTCAGCCGCTATCGCCCTGGCAACGACATAAAAATCAACTACATCCGCGACAACAATCCACAATCCGTTATCGTCACACTCAAAAACCGCTCAGGCAACACCAACGTAGTGAAAATCGCCGACAACAACATACTCGGAGCCACATTCAAAGAAGTCGACAAACAAATTGCCGAAAAATTCCGACTCACTTCAGGCATACAAATCGCTACAATCGACCGCAACGGCACATTAGCAAAAGCAGGATTAAAAAAAGACTTCATCATCCTCAAAGTCAATGGACAACCAATCCGCACCGAAAAAGACCTTACCACAATCGTAAACCAAACCATCAACGCAGCCGACCACGACCGCGCCCTCTTCATCACAGGAGCCTACACCAACGGCCAAATCGCACACTTTGCCGTTAACCTCGAATAACCACACCCATCACATACTCCCCAAAAAGGCTGTGTCATTGATACAGCCTTTTTTATTTCAACCCAACACCTACACCTTACCCCCTACCACTTACTCCCTATCTATAACATACTATAAATATATGATAAATATACTATAAACATAGTATAAACATACTATAAATATACTATAATCATACCTACATAAAAACAAAACCAACCAACAACCACCCCCCCCAAAAAATAACTAAAAAAAAACATCGAAAACCTATTGCATATTCAAAAATTATTTTGTAATTTTGCATGCTTAAATTGTATATACAGAATGAGACAGCTAAAAATTACTAAATCTATTACCAATCGCGAAAGTGCATCGCTCGACAAGTACTTGCAAGAGATTGGTCGTGAAGAACTTATCTCAGTAGACGAAGAAGTAAAGTTGGCTCAACGAATCCGTAAAGGCGACCGTATTGCATTAGAAAAATTAACACGTTCAAACCTACGTTTCGTAGTTTCCGTTGCAAAACAGTACCAAAATCAAGGGTTATCACTACCCGATTTGATTAACGAAGGTAATTTAGGCCTAATTAAGGCAGCCGAGAAATTCGACGAAACACGCGGTTTCAAATTCATCTCTTATGCCGTATGGTGGATACGTCAATCAATCCTCCAAGCTTTAGCGGAACAATCGCGTATCGTGCGTTTGCCACTCAATCAAGTGGGTGCGTTGGGCAAAATCAACAAAGCATTATCGAAATTTGAACAAGAAAACGAGCGTCGTCCATCAGCAGAGGAACTTGCAGAGGAACTCGACATCCCATTCGAAAAAATCTCTGACACAATCAAAATTTCAGGACGCCACATTTCGGTTGATGCCCCTTTCGTTGAAGGCGAAGACAACTCTCTTCTCGATGTATTGGTAAACGATGATTCTCCGGTAGCTGATTCTACTTTGATCAACGAGTCGCTCAACAAAGAAATCGACCGCGCATTAGACTCAATGCTCGCTGACCGCGAACGCGACATTATCAAAATGTTCTTCGGTATCGGTTGTCAAGAAATGACCCTCGAAGAAATTGGCGATAAATTCGGTCTTACTCGCGAACGTGTACGTCAAATCAAAGAAAAAGCTATACGCAAGTTGAGAAACAACTCAAAAAACAAACTTCTTAAAGTGTATTTAGGATAATAACCCTAAAATCTACACAACAAATAACTGAAAGAGCATTCCTCCAAAAATGCTCTTTCTTTATAAATAGATATTAAACCGAATACAAATTTAAGATATAAAGCCCTCAAAGAGGGCGAACTATGCTTAACCGCATGCGACTGAGCGGAGCGAAGGAACTTGCGGAAAGAAATACTATCTACCTCTCCGT